>NZ_JBEOWS010000232.1:0-15541 GCF_040296125.1 Streptomyces sp. NPDC002265
GGCCTGAGCGTCCGGGCCGGCCACCGCTCCGGCCCCGGACGCGGACCCGGACGCAGAGCCGCCCACGGCCCCGGACGCGGACCGGCCCAGGGACCCGGACGCGGACCCGCCCGTGGCCCGTGGCGGGCACCCGGCCCACGGACCTTGCGGGTCTTGCGGCCCTGCCCTGGGCCTACGCTGAACATATGAGCAAGCAGAGCGGACGCGGGCGCGTGGCGGGTCTTCCGGACTGGGACCGCTGCGCGGTCATGGGGGTCGTGAACGTGACCCCCGATTCCTTCTCCGACGGCGGCCGCTGGTTCGACACCACGGCCGCCGTCAAGCACGGCCTCGGACTGGTCGCCGAGGGCGCGGACCTGGTCGACGTCGGCGGTGAGTCCACCCGCCCCGGCGCCACCCGCGTCGACGAGGCGGAGGAGCTCAAGCGCGTCATCCCGGTGGTCCGCGGGCTCGCCTCCGAAGGCGTCGTCGTCTCCGTCGACACCATGCGCGCCTCCGTCGCCGCCCAGGCCCTCGCCGCCGGCGCCCGCCTGGTCAACGACGTCAGCGGCGGTCTCGCCGACCCCGCGATGATCTCCGTGGTGGCCGAGACGGGCGCCCCCTTCGTCGTCATGCACTGGCGCGGCTTCCTCCAGGGCGACGCCGTCCGCGGCGCCTACGCCGACGCAGTCACCGAAGTCGTCGACGAGCTGCACGCACGCGTGGAGGCCGTCCTCGCGGGCGGCATCGCCCCCGACCGCATCGTCGTCGACCCCGGGCTCGGCTTCTCCAAGGAGGCCGAGGACGACCTGGCCCTGCTCGCCCACCTCGACCGGCTGCGCGCCCTCGGCCACCCCCTGCTCGTCGCCGCCTCCCGCAAGCGGTTCCTCGGGCGGGTCCTGGCGGGCCCGCAGGGCGCCCCGCCCCCGGCCCGCGAGCGCGACGCGGCGACCGCCGCCGTCTCCGCGCTCGCCGCGCAGGCCGGCGCCTGGGCGGTACGGGTGCACGAGGTGCGCGCGACCGCGGACGCCGTACGCGTCGCACGCGCCGTGGAGGGTGCCCGCACCCCGGACGGCACCCCCGGTACCGGCACCTCCGAGGGAGCCCGGTGAGCTCTCCCCACACCGACGTGGAGCAGGTCGAGGCCGCCAACACCGCCTTCTACGAGGCGCTGGAGCGCGGCGACTTCGAGGAGCTGACCTCGCTCTGGCTGACCCCCGCCGACCTCGGCGTCGACGAGGAGTACCACGACCCGGCCGACGCCGGCGTGATCTCCTGCGTGCACCCGGGCTGGCCCGTGCTCACCGGCCGCGGCGAGGTCCTCAGGTCGTACGCGCTGATCATGGCGAACACGGAGTACATCCAGTTCTTCCTCACCGACGTGCATGTCTCCGTCACGGGCGACACCGCCCTGGTGAACTGCACCGAGAACATCCTCAGCGGCGGGCCCGCCCCGAAGGACGGCGAGGAGCTGGGACCCCTCGTCGGTCAGCTGGTGGTCGCCACGAACGTGTTCCACCGCACGGCCGCCGGCTGGAAGCTCTGGTCGCACCACGCCTCGCCGGTGCTGGCCGAGACCGGCGAGGAGGACGACGAGGACACCCCCGGCACGCCCTCCTGAGAGGGTGTGGCGCGCCGGAACCACGAAAGTGGTTGGAATCACGGCTCGCGGGGTAGAAGCCGCTACCGGCCTGTGAGCCGCCGGGTTTCCCAGGGGAAATCCCCGAGGAAACTTTCGGGGTCGGCCGGGGCCGGTGCGCCGCCGGCCCGGCACTGTCAGTGCTCGCAGGTAGATTCGTTTGAGGCCGGTGTGCCGCGCGCACACGGTACGGACCGGCCGTCACCGACGATTGCAGGAGTGATTCGCGTGGATCGTGTCGCGCTGCGCGGCCTGAAGGCCCGCGGGCACCACGGTGTGTTCCCCAAGGAGCGCGAGGAGGGTCAGACCTTCATCGTGGACCTCGTCCTTGGCCTTGACACCCGGCCGGCCGCGGCCGACGACGACCTGGCGAAGACCGCGCACTACGGCATCGTGGCGGAGGAGGTCGTGGCCATCGTCCAGGGCGAGCCCGTCAACCTCATCGAGACGCTCGCCGAGCGCATCGCCCAGGCCTGCCTGAAGCACGAGGGGGTCGAGGAGGTCGAGGTCTGCGTCCACAAGCCGGACGCCCCGATCACCGTCCCGTTCGACGACGTGACCGTCACCATCATCCGGAGCCGAGTATGACCGCATCCCTCACCGGGGGTCACAGCGACCCGACCGTACAGCCGGTACCCGCCTCCGTCGTCGAGAAGGTCGACGCCGCCGACACGACCCTGCACAACCCGAAACGGGCGGTGCTCTCCCTCGGCTCGAACCTCGGCAACCGTCTGGAGACCCTCCAGGCCGCCGTGGACGCGCTGGAGGACACCCCCGGCGTACGCATCAAGGCCGTCTCCCCGGTGTACGAGACGGAGCCGTGGGGCGTCGAGCCCGGCAGCCAGCCGTCGTACTTCAACGCGGTCGTGATCCTGAAGACCACCCTCCCGCCGTCCTCGCTGCTGGAGCGCGCCCACGCGGTCGAGGAGGCCTTCCACCGCGTGCGCGACGAGCGCTGGGGCCCGCGCACCCTCGACGTCGACATCGTCGCCTACGCCGACACGGTCAGCGACGACCCGCGGCTCACCCTCCCGCATCCGCGTGCCCACGAGCGGGCCTTCGTGCTCGCCCCCTGGCACGACGTGGAACCCGAGGCCGAGCTGCCCGGCCACGGCCCGGTCGCCGCTCTCCTGGGCATCATCACCCTGGACGGGGTCACGGCGCGCAAGGACCTGGAACTCCGGCTGCCCGAGTAGTCGTTAGTAGTCGTTAGGGTCTAGACGACCACAGGGACGGCCCACCGGGTGCGGGCCGTCCACGACCGCTGTCCGGGGGAGCTGAAGGAACACCGTGAGAGAGCTTCGCATCAGGGTGCTGGCAGGCGTGTTCGTCGTCGCCGGAGTGCTCTCCTGGGCGGGTGCCCGCCTGTGGAACGCGCTGGGGACCCTCCCCAGCGTCCCGCTGGCCGCCCCCATCGTCCTCGCCGTGATCGCGGTGATCCTCCTCGCCACGGCCCTGTCGATCCGCGCCCGGCTCAAGGCCCAGCGCGAGCGCCTGCCCGACGCCAAGGGCGTGGACCCGCTGATGGCGGCCCGCGCGGTCGTCTTCGGCCAGGCCAGCGCCCTGGTGGCCGCTCTCGTCGCCGGCATGTACGGCGGCACGGGCGTCTTCCTGCTGGAGTCCCTCGACATCCCCGCCCGCCGCGACCAGGCCATCTACGCCGGCTTCTCGGTGCTGGCCGGGTTCGGCGTGATAGCGGCCGCCATCTTCCTGGAGCGCGTGTGCCGCCTCCCGGAGGACGACGAGCACGACAACGGCGCGGCCACGCGGGCCTAGGACCGCGTCAGGAGGGCTTGTCCCGCCCGCACGGACCCGTCCGGGGCCGCGGGCCGGGACCCGCCGGAACCCGGGCCGCACGGCCCGGCCCGCGTCGCCGCCGTGGGCGTCAGCGCGCCATGATCAGGCTCATGGCCTCGGTGCGGGTGGCCAGGTCGCGCAGCTGTCCCCGCACGGCCGACGTGATCGTCTTCGCCCCGGGCTTGCGCACGCCCCGCATGGACATGCACATGTGCTCGCACTCGACGACCACGATGACCCCGCGCGGCTCCAGGATCTCCATCAGCGAGTCGGCGATCTGCGTGGTCAGCCGCTCCTGGACCTGCGGCCGGCGGGCGTAGACGTCGACGAGCCGGGCCAGCTTCGACAGACCGGTGATCTTGCCGTCGACGGACGGGATGTAGCCGACGTGGGCCACCCCGACGAACGGCACCAGGTGATGCTCACAGGAGCTGAGGACCTCGATGTCCTTCACCAGGACCATCTCGTCGTGCCCCAGGTCGAACGTCGTGGTCAGCACGTCCTCGGGCTTCTGCCACAGTCCCGCGAATATCTCCCGGTACGCCCGCGCCACCCGCGCAGGAGTCTCCTTGAGCCCCTCGCGGTCCGGGTCCTCGCCGACCGCGATGAGAAGCTCGCGCACGGCGTTCTCGGCGCGCTTCTCGTCGAACTCGCCGATGGAGCCCTCGCCGTCGAGCGTCACGGGGTCGGTCATCTGAAGCCTCGTTCCTGTACCTGTCATGCGTGCGGGCGGGGGGCAGGCCACCGCGTCCCGCTTGCGGACCTACCGAAATGCCGCGCCCCCCAGGCTAGAACCTGGGGGGCGCGGCATCCATTCCGGGCCTGGTGAGGCCACCGGGGACGGCCGGGAGGGTCAGCTCTCCGGTCGGTCCTCCGTGACCGGTTCCGTCGCCGACGCGGACTCCGCAGCGGTCGACTTCACGGTGCTGATGGCCGGCGTCGCGCCGTTCGCGCCGTTCGTCAGTGCCAGCTCCTTGGGGGAGAGCACCGGCGGACGGGTGGACGGCGTACGGCGGGAGGAGCCGGTCCAGGCGGGCCGCGGCGGCCGCTTGACGATCGTGGCGAAGACCTCCGCGATCTCCTCCTTGCCGAGCGTCTCCTTCTCCAGCAGCTGGAGCACCAGGTTGTCGAGGACGTCGCGGTTCTCGACCAGGATCTCCCAGGCCTCGTTGTGCGCGTTCTCGATGAGCTTCTTGACTTCCTCGTCCACCAGAGCGGCGACCTCTTCCGAGTAGTCGCGCTGGTGAGCCATCTCACGGCCGAGGAAGGGCTCGGTGTTGTCGCCGCCGAACTTGATCGCGCCGAGCCGCTCGGTCATGCCGTACTGCGTGACCATCGCGCGGGCGGTGGCCGTGGCCTTCTCGATGTCGTTCGCGGCGCCCGTGGTCGGGTCGTGGAAGACCAGTTCCTCGGCCGCGCGGCCGCCCAGCATGTAGGCCAGCTGGTCGAGCATCTCGTTGCGCGTGGTCGAGTACTTGTCCTCGTCCGGGAGCACCATCGTGTAGCCGAGGGCGCGGCCGCGGGACAGGATCGTGATCTTGTGGACCGGGTCGGAGTTCGGCGAGGCCGCCGCGACCAGGGCGTGACCGCCCTCGTGGTACGCGGTGATCTTCTTCTCCTTGTCCGACATGATCCGGGTCCGCTTCTGCGGGCCCGCGACCACACGGTCGATCGCCTCGTCCAGCATCAGGTTGTCGATCAGCTTCCGGTCGCTGCGGGCCGTGAGCAGCGCGGCCTCGTTCAGCACGTTGGACAGATCGGCACCCGTGAAGCCGGGGGTGCGGCGGGCGACGGCGGCCAGGTCGACGTCGGGCGCGACCGGCTTGCCCTTCTGGTGGACCTTGAGGATCTCCAGGCGGCCCTGCATGTCGGGGCGGTCGACCGCGATCTGGCGGTCGAAGCGGCCGGGGCGCAGGAGGGCCGGGTCGAGGATGTCCGGGCGGTTCGTGGCGGCGATCAGGATGACGCCGCCCTTGACGTCGAAGCCGTCCATCTCGACGAGCAGCTGGTTCAGCGTCTGCTCGCGCTCGTCGTGGCCACCGCCGAGGCCGGCGCCGCGGTGACGGCCGACCGCGTCGATCTCGTCGACGAAGACGATCGCCGGGGCGTTCGCCTTGGCCTGCTCGAACAGGTCGCGCACCCGGGAGGCACCGACACCGACGAACATCTCGACGAAGTCGGAACCGGAGATCGAGTAGAACGGCACGCCCGCCTCGCCCGCGACGGCACGCGCGAGCAGGGTCTTGCCGGTGCCGGGAGGGCCGTACAGCAGTACGCCCTTGGGGATCTTGGCGCCGACCGCCTGGAACTTCGCCGGCTCCTGGAGGAACTCCTTGATCTCCTGGAGCTCCTCGACGGCCTCGTCCGAGCCCGCGACGTCCGCGAACGTCGTCTTCGGGGTGTCCTTGGTGATGAGCTTCGCCTTGGACTTGCCGAAGTTCATGACCCGGGAGCCGCCGCCCTGCATCTGATTCATCAGGAACAGGAACACGACGACGATGAGGACGAAGGGGAGCAGGGAGAGCAGGATGCCGAGGAAAGCGTTCTGCTTCGTCGGGGTGACGGTGTAGCCGTCGGGGATCTGCTTGTCCTGGTACTTGGTCTGCAGCGTGTTGGCGATGGTCACGCCCTGGTCGCCGATGTAGCTCGCCTGGATCTTCGAGCTGCCGTCGACCTTCACGCCGTCCTTGAGCGAGACCTTGATGGTCTGCTCGTCACCGGTGGTGATCTTGGCCGATTCGACCTTGTTGTCGTTGATCGCCTGGACGACCTTGCCGGTGTCCACCGTCTTGTAGCCGCCGGACGAGCCGACGACCTGCATCAACACGACCACGGCAAGGACGGCCAGCACGATCCACATGACCGGCCCACGGAAGTATCGCTTCACGTCCATCCATACGGAGCGGTGTCGCCCCGTCCCTCCTGCCATAGTGAGTTTGATAAGACAGTTCTTCTGACGGTACCCCAGCATTGTGGACCGAAGCCGCACGGGACGGCTGGCGATCCGTCTGCCTGCTCCAACGGCGAGAGGCCCGCTGGGGTTCCCGATCGTCCTGGTGAGCTTGGTCCTACTGGCTCAGCCGCCGTAGACGTGCGGCGCGAGAGTACCCACGAACGGCAGGTTGCGGTACTTCTCGGCGTAGTCGAGGCCGTAGCCGACGACGAACTCGTTGGGGATGTCGAAGCCGACCCACGCCACGTCGATGGCGACCTTGGCGGCGTCCGGCTTGCGCAGCAGCGTGCACACCTTCAGGGAGGCGGGCTCGCGCGAGCCGAGGTTGCTGAGCAGCCACGACAGGGTCAGGCCGGAGTCGATGATGTCCTCGACGATCAGGACGTGCCGGCCCTTGATGTCGGTGTCGAGGTCCTTGAGGATCCGCACCACACCGGAGGACTGGGTGCCCGCCCCGTACGAGGACACCGCCATCCAGTCCATGGTGACGGGGGTGGACAGCGACCGGGCGAGGTCGGCCATGACCATCACCGCGCCCTTGAGGACGCCGACGATCAGCAGGTCCTTGCCCGCGTACTCCTCGTCGATCCTCGCGGCCAGCTCGGCCAGCTTCGCGTCGATCTCTTCCTTGGTGATGAGTACCTCTTTGAGGTCGGCACCCATGTCTTTCGCGTCCACCCGCATCACTTTCGGTCGGTCGTCCCACCGGCTGCCCGGCCCCTGCCCGAAGGGGAGGCCGGCCGTCTCCCCGAGGAGGGAGATTCAGCCTTGCCGGATCACCAGTCTGCCACCCTGTCGCTGGGCGACGACCCGGCCGGGGAGGTTGATGGCTCCCTGACCCCGCCAACCGGTGATCAGCCGGTCGACCTCCTCGATGTGGCGGGCGAACAGCGAACCGGCCGGAGCGCCCGCCTCGATGGCCGCACGGCGCAGGATCCGGCGGCGTACGGCGGGCGGCAGGGCGTAGAGCTTGGCGCACTCCAGCAGACCCGTCGCGTCGCGTACGGAGGCCTCGGCCTGGCTGGCCCAGGCGTCGAGAGCGTCTGCATCGTCACGGGAGAGCTGGGCCGTACGGGCGAGGGCCTCGACGACTCCCTTGCCGAGGGCCTTCTCCAGGGCGGGCAGGCCTTCGTGGCGCAGCCGGGAGCGGGTGTAGGCCGGATCGGCGTTGTGCGGGTCGTCCCAGACGGGCAGCGACTGGGCCATACAGGCCTTGCGCGCGGTCTGCCGGTCGAGCTGGAGGAAGGGCCTGCGGTAGCGGCCGTCGGCCCCCGAGACCGCGGCCATCCCGGACAGGGACCGGATGCCGGATCCCCGGGCGAGCCCCAGCAGGACGGTCTCCGCCTGGTCGTCACGGGTGTGGCCGAGCAGGATCGCGGCGGCGCCGTGGCGGTCCGCGGCGGCGTCGAGGGCGGCGTAGCGGGCGTCGCGGGCGGCGGCCTCGGGCCCGCCCTCGCGGCCGACGGTCACGGCGACGGACTCGACCGGGTCCAGGCCGAGTTCGCGCAGCCGCAGCACGACCTCGTCGGCGCGCAGGTCGGAACCGGGCTGGAGGCCGTGGTCGACGGTGACGCCGCCGGCGCGGATGCCGAGCTTGGGCGCCTCGAAGGCGAGGGCGGAGGCCAGCGCCATGGAGTCGGCGCCGCCGGAGCACGCGACGAGCACGAGCGGCGGTGCCGGGCGCTCGTCGGGCGCGCGGTCGGTGCCCTGCGCCGGGACCTGGTCGGCGTACCGGCCGGGGGCCTGGCCGACGGAGCCGGGGACGTCGACGGCCGCCGGCGTACCCACGGCGGACGGCGCGCCCACGGCGGACGATGCGCCCGCGGCGGACGGCGTGCCCGCCGTGGTGAGGGTGCCCGTGGCGAAGGTGACGTCGTCGGCGCCGGCTGTTCTGTTGAGTTCGATGAGGATGTCGTGGAGGACGCGGCGGACCGCCAGGCGTATCGCCGCGACCGCAGGATGGGGACCCATGTCCGGTTCCCTTCATGAAGTTTTCGGGAGTGAACCCGAGGCTCGGTCACTCAGAGTGTGTCGATGGTGACAGAACCGGGGCGTTCCCCGAGCATTGCACGCCTACGCATGGCTCACGGTCCCTCGGACGGGTGATTGGAGGGGCGTTCGCCTGCCGTCGGCCGGATCCGTCCCACGGCTTCCCGTGTCGTGCCCGGCCCACGGACCGGCCCGCGGTCACGGTTTCAGGAATCCGTCCTGCCGTGCACCCGCGCGACCCAGTCCCCCGGTTCGGCGATCTCCGCCTTGGTCGGCAGGGTGTTGGGCGACGTCCACACCCGGTTGAACCCGTCCATGCCGACCTGGTCCACCACGGCCCGCACGAAACGCTCGCCGTCCCGGTACTGCTTGAGCTTGGCGTCCAGGCCCAGCAGCTTGCGCAGCGTGGTGTCCAGTCGCGAGGCGCCCTTGGCGCGGCGCTGCTGGAACTTCTCGCGGATCTCCGCGACGCTCGGGACGACCGAGGGCCCGACCCCGTCCATCACGAAGTCGGCGTGCCCCTCCAGCAGGGACATCACGGCGGTCAGCCGGGTGAGGATCTCCCGCTGGGCCGGGGTCTGCACCAGCTCCACCAGGGAGCGGCCGCCGTCGTCCTCCTCGCCCTCGGGCCGACCGCCGGCCAGCGACTGGGCGGCCTCCCGGATGCGCTCCAGGAAGGTCATGGGGTCGACGTCGGTCTCCCCCAGGAAAGACTGGATCTCACCCTCCACGTGGTCGCGCAGCCAGGGCACCGCGGAGAACTGGGTGCGGTGCGTCTCCTCGTGCAGGCACACCCAGAGGCGGAAGTCGTGGGGCTGTACGTCGAGTTCCCGCTCCACGTGCACGATGTTCGGCGCGACGAGCAGCAGGCGGCCGCCGCCGGCCGGCCCGGCCGGCAGTTCGCGGGTGGCGGGGGCGAAGGTCTCGTACTGGCCGAGGACCCGTGAGGCGAGGAACGACAGCAGCATGCCGAGTTCGACGCCGGTCACCTTGCCGCCGACCATGCCCAGGACCGCGCCGCCGGGGTTGTTGCCGCGCCGGTCCTGCATCTTGTCGAGCAGCGGCTTGAGGATCTCCCGGAACCCGGCGACGTTCGCCCGGACCCAGCCGGGCCGGTCGACCACGAGCACGGGGGTGTCATGGACGTCTCCGGTGCCCATCCGGGTGAAGCCCCGGACGTGTTCCTCCGAGGCCTTGGCGTGGCGGCGCAGTTCCGCGACGACGGCCCGGGCCTCGTCGCGGCTCACCTCGGGGCCCGGCCGTACCAGCCGGGTCGCGGTCGCCACCGCGAGATTCCAGTCGACCATCCCAGTAGATGCAGCACCACCGATGCTCGTCATGGCTCAACGGTACGTGAGCGTTCCCGCCGCGGGCAGGCCTCGAAGCGGTGTCCGCGGGCCGCGGTGCGCCGGGCGGCACCCGGCGCCGTACGGTCCGGTTCAGCCGCAGCCGCACGCGGCGAGCGCGGTCGCCGTCCGGTCCAGCGCCGACTGGGCCGCCGCCGGATCGGTCGTGTCCGCGGTCAGGAAGGCGAAGGCCAGCAGCCGGCCGTCCTCGTCCACGACCGTGCCGGCCAGCGTGTTGACGCCGGTCAGGGTGCCGGTCTTGGCCCGTACGACGCCGGCCGCGCCGTCGCTGTAGCGGGCGCTGAGGGTGCCGGTGAAGCCGGCCACCGGAAGACCGGTGAGGACCGGGCGGAGTTCGGGGTGGGCGGGGTCACCGGCCTTGACCAGCAGGGCCGTCAGCA
The DNA here is from genome assembly GCF_040296125.1 of Streptomyces sp. NPDC002265. Classification (NCBI taxonomy): domain Bacteria; kingdom Bacillati; phylum Actinomycetota; class Actinomycetes; order Kitasatosporales; family Streptomycetaceae; genus Streptomyces; species Streptomyces sp. NPDC002265. The sequence goes on from NZ_JBEOWS010000232.1 coordinate 10,105, forward strand.
GGTTCGCGGTCAGCCGGTCGTCGCGGTTCAGACCGCTGCCGTCCTTGAACTCGGCGCCCGTCAGGGGAAGTCCGAGCTTCTGGAGCTGGGCGCGGATCGCCTTCCCGCCGCCGGCGAAGTCGGCGCGCCCGCCGGTCGCGACGGCGGTCTGGCGGGCGAGCGCCTCGGCGATGTCGTTGTCGCTGTTGGTCAGCATCCGCTCGACGACGCTGGACAGCGGCGGCGAGGAGACGGTGGCCAGGGACTCGGCGCGGCCGCTCGCCTTGGACAGGCCGGGCGAAGTCGTCCGGATCCCGGCCGAGTTCAGGAACTCGCCGAACCGGCGGGCCGCGTCGGCCGCCGGGTCGGCCACCCGGGCCACCGGGCCGTGCGTCGAGTCGTCCGTACGGCCCTCGTCCGCCATCAGGGCGCTGACCTGGGCGATGTTGTCGTTGACGCCGATCGGGTGGGTCGCGGAACCGGCGTAGAGGGTCGTGTCGTACGACAGCGTCACCTGGCTCAGGCCGCGCTTCTTCAGGGCGGCGGCGGTGTCGGCGGCGAGGGCGCGCAGGCTCGCCCAGCCTTCCTTGTCGTCCGCGTGGGCCGTCAGGGTCGGGTCGCCGCCGCCGACCAGGACGACCTCCTTCGTGCCGGGTTCGAGGGCGGTGCGGGTGGTGAAGCGGTGGTCGGCGCCCATCGCGGAGAGCGCGGCGACGGCGGTGGCGATCTTCGTGGTGGAGGCGGGGGTCAGCGCGTCGTCGGCCCCGGTGCCGTACAGGCGCCGGCCGGTGCCGAGGTCGACGACGACGGCGGTGTGCCGGCTGCCGAGCGCCTGGTCGTCCAGGAGCGGGTCCAGGACGTCGGCCACGGACTTCGCGCCCGGCTTCGACTGCACGGCGGTCACTCCGGCGGTGAGACCGGTCAGCACGGACGGGGCGCTGGGCGCGGGCCGGGGCCCCCGGGCCTGCGTACCGGACGTATCGGACTTACGGCCGTGATCTGTGCCACCCGTGCCGTCCAGGGCGGCTGCCCGGTCCCGCTCGGCCGTACGCTGACCGGTGGCGTCCCAGGGCCCGGCGGCGCTCACCACGACGGCGGCCAGCGCAAGTCCGGCGGTGGCGGCACCCGCGGTGTACTGCCAGGTCTTCGGCCTGACGGGCCGTGTGACCTGCGGTTTCACGGTCTGTGTCAGCCGCGCGACCCGCGGCCTCACGGCCGTCGCGACCCGTACGAGAGGCGGCTTCACGGCCGTCACTGCTCGCACGAGACGCGGTCGGACGGCGCCCGCGATCCGCACCACGTGCGGTCTCGCGGCCTGCCAAGGCCTCAGCTCGGGCACGACCACCAGCCCCTTTCGCGATCACACACCTGCGTGAGGGACACTTAATCACCAGAACTATGTGCTGATCATGGAGGAGCCACCGGTGGAGTTCGACGTCACGATCGAGATCCCGAAGGGTTCGCGGAACAAGTACGAGGTGGACCACGAGACCGGTCGGATCCGACTGGACCGTCGGCTCTTCACCTCGACCAGTTACCCGGCCGACTACGGCTTCGTCGAGAACACTCTCGGCGAGGACGGCGACCCGCTGGACGCGCTGGTCATCCTGGAGGAGCCGACCTTCCCCGGCTGCCTCATCAAGTGCCGTGCCATCGGCATGTTCCGGATGACCGACGAGGCCGGCGGCGACGACAAGCTGCTGTGCGTCCCGGCGTCCGACCCGCGCGTGGAGCACCTGCGCGACATCCACCACGTGTCGGAGTTCGACCGCCTGGAGATCCAGCACTTCTTCGAGGTCTACAAGGACCTGGAGCCCGGCAAGTCCGTCGAGGGCGCCGACTGGGTCGGCCGCACCGAGGCCGAGGCCGAGATCGAGCGGTCCTACAAGCGATTCAAGGACCAGGGCGGCCACTGAGTCCCCTGCCGTCCACGGGCCGTACGCGCACGCGTGCGGCCCGTCGGCATGTCTGTGCGCATACTGGGGCTGGGAAAGGCGTCGTTCAGGGAGCGTTGCGTCAGTGACGGAAGCGGAGGACCGCAAGCCGCAGTCGGACGAGGCGAGGAGCACGTACGAGTCGGAGATCACGTCCGAGTTCGCGATTCCGGAGGGTCTCGCGGTCCCCAAGAGCACCAAGGGCGGTACGGAGTCGGAGACCACGTCCGAGTTCGCCGTCCCCGACGGGCTGGACGTGGCGCAGCCGGCGGTCGGTGAGTCCGAGGGCTCGGCCTTCAGCACACCGCGGACCTACAGCGCCCGCAGCGCCCCGCCCGCCTTCACCCCGCCGGTCGGTGTCCCCCGGGTCAGCCTGACCAAGGACGCCCCCTGGCAGGACCGGATGCGCACGATGCTGCGGATGCCGGTGGCCGAGCGGCCCGCGCTGGAGACGGCGCGCAAGGCCGAGGAGGTCGCGCCCGCCGTCCCGCGCGTGCTCGACCTGACCCTGCGCATCGGCGAACTGCTGCTGGCCGGCGGCGAGGGCGCCGAGGACGTGGAGGCGGCGATGTTCGCGGTCTGCCGGTCCTACGGCCTGGACCGCTGCGAGCCGACCGCCACCTTCACCCTGCTGTCGATCTCGTACCAGCCGTCGCTGGTGGACGGCCCGCTGACCGCCTCGCGGACCGTGCGCCGCCGGGGCACCGACTACACCCGGCTGGCGGCCGTCTTCCAGCTCGTGCACGACCTGAGCGACACCGAGGACCACCTCTCCCTGGAGGAGGCCTACCGGCGGCTCGCGGAGATCCGCCGCAACCGGCACCCGTACCCCACCTGGGTGCTCACCTCGGCCGGCGGGCTGCTCGCGGGCGCCGCCTCCGTGCTCGTCGGCGGTGATCTGCTGGTCTTCGTCGCGGCCGCGCTCGGCGCGATGCTCGGCGACCGGCTGGCCTGGCTGTGCGCGGGGCGCGGGCTGCCCGAGTTCTACCAGTTCACGGTGGCCGCGATGCCCCCCGCCGCCATAGGGGTCGCGCTGACGCTGGCGCACGTCGACGTGAAGGCGTCCGCGGTGATCACCGGTGGGCTGTTCGCGCTGCTGCCGGGGCGGGCGCTGGTCGCCGGGGTCCAGGACGGTCTGACCGGCTTCTACATCACCGCGGCCGCACGGCTGCTGGAGGTCATGTACCTGTTCGTCGGCATCGTCGTCGGCGTGCTGGTGGTGCTGTACTTCGGCGTGAAGTTCGGCGCCCAGCTCAACCCCGACACGGCGCTCAGCGTCGCCGAGCGGCCGCTGGTCCAGATCGGCGCGTCCATGCTGCTGTGCCTGACCTTCGCGGTGCTGCTCCAGCAGGAACGGTCCACCGTGCTGGCGGTGACCCTGAACGGCGGCGTCGCGTGGTCGGTGTACGGCGCGATGCACTACACCGCCGGCATCTCCCCGGTCGCCTCCACGGCCGTGGCGGCGGGCCTGGTGGGTCTGTTCGGGCAGCTGCTGTCCCGCTACCGGTTCGCGTCGGCGCTGCCGTACACGACCGCGGCCGTCGGGCCGCTGCTGCCGGGTTCCGCCACGTACTTCGGGCTGCTGTCGATCGCCCAGAACGAGGTCGACAAGGGCGTGGTGTCGCTGACGAAGGCCGCCGCGCTCGCGATGGCCATCGCCATCGGCGTGAACCTGGGGTCGGAGATCTCCCGGCTGTTCCTGCGGGTGCCGGGCGGAGCCACCGGGGGACGGCTGGCGGCGAAGCGGACCCGCGGCTTCTGACCACCGCGCGCCCGCCGGCGCCGCTTCCTGTTCCTGCCGGGCCCCGCCCCGCGGCAGGGACTCAGCCCTGGTCGTACGGGTACTGACCGCCCTGCGGGTAGTCCTGCTGGTAGTCCGGCTGCGAGCCGTAGGGCGGCCGACCGTAGCCCTGGCCCTGGGAGTGCTGCTGGGGGTGCTGCTGGGCGTAGGGCTGGGGCTGGCCGTAGGGCTGCTGCTGGGGCTGCTGGCCCTGTCCGTACGGCTGCTGGGGCTGCTGCTGGGGCTGGGCGTACTGCTGGCCGCCGTAACCCTGGCTCTGCGGGTGCTGCTGGGCGTAGGGCTGCCGGGGCCGGTCCTGGTACTGGTCCTGGTACTGGTCCTGGTACTGGTCGTAGCCCTGGTCCGCGCCCTGGTCGTAGTACCGGTCGTGGCCGGGCTGCTGGTGCCGGCTCTGGCTCTGGTGGGGCCGGTCCGCCGAGGGGACGCGGCGCAGCTGGGTCGTCGCGTCGTCCATGGCCGGGGTCTGCTGCTGGAAGGCCTGCTGCGGGAACTCCGGCTCGGCCGGGGCGTCCGCGGCCGCACGCTTCTCCTTGCGGGCCTTGAGGACCTCGATGATCACCGGGATCACGGAGACGAGGACGATCAGGACGAGGATGGCCTCGACGTTGTTCTTGATGAGGTCGATCTGGCCGAGGAAGTAACCCGCGACCGTCACGCCCGTACCCCACAGGGCGCCGCCGACCACGTTGTACGTGAGGAACGTGCGGTACTGCATGCGGCCGGCGCCCGCGATGATCGGGGCGAAGGTCCGCACGATGGGCACGAAGCGGGCCAGCACGATGGCCTTGGGACCGTAGTTCTCGACGAACTCGTTCGCCTTCTCCAGGTTCTCCTGCTTGAAGAGCTTGGAGTCGGGCCGACTGAAGAGCTTCGGCCCGAAGAACTTGCCGATCAGGAAGCCGACCTGGTCGCCGAGGACCGCCGCGGCCACGATCAGCGTGCACACCAGCCACAGCGGCTGGTGGATCCACTTGCCGTCCGCGACCAGCAGACCCGCCGTGAACAGCAGCGAGTCGCCGGGCAGGAAGGCGAACAGACCCGACTCGGCGAAGACGATGACCAGGATGCCGATCAGCCCGAAGGTCGAGATCAGGTAGTCCGGGGTAAGCCACTCAGGGCCGAGGGCGAGGGTAGTCACGGGTTCCGGGCTCCTGAGAAGGGGGAGGGCGGTCGGTGCGGCGGCGGGACCGCCCAAAACTAACAACGCTACGCCATGGGACCAGGTTCCCAGGGCTTCCCACAGGATGCACTGTGCGTCCGTCTGGTCAAAGCTGTGAGCATGGGCATCGATGAATACGGCGGCGGCCAGCAGCCCCAGGCTGCCGTTCTGGTCGTGACCACGAACGACGTACCCGGACACCGCGTCCAGCAGGTCATCGGCGAGGTCTTCGGCCTGACCGTGCGCTCCCGGCACCTGGGCAGCCAGATCGGTGCCGGTCTGAAGTCGATGATCGGCGGTGAGCTCAAGGGGCTCACCAAGACGCTCGTGGCGACCCGCAACCAGGCCATGGAACGGCTGGTGGAGCAGGCACAGGCGCGTGGCGCCAACGCGGTGCTGGCGTTCCGCTTCGACGTCACGGAGGCGGCGGACGCGGGCACCGAGGTGTGCGCCTACGGAACGGCGGTGGTCCTGGCCCCGGAGTGAGACCGGGCCCCGACCCCCCGCCCCGCCGGCGGGGTGGCGGGGCGCGGTGGCGCCCCAAGAGATAGGAAGATCACACCG
>NZ_JBEOWS010000233.1:0-15520 GCF_040296125.1 Streptomyces sp. NPDC002265
GGTAGACCCGTCGCGTCAACCGTTCCGTATCCGCTTCGTACTCAGCCATGGCGTTGCTCACCGGCCCAGTATCCCGACGGCAGCCAGCCGCCCGCCATCAGCCGGGCCGCGCCGTCCGGTGCGAGCCGGCGGGCCACCTCGCGGGGTGCCGGACGCTCGCCCGGCGTCTTGGCCAGGCACGCCTGCGCCGTCGCGCGCAGGTCGCCCTCCAGGCCGTCCAGGAACGGCTCCTCGTGGACGACCTTGTAGAGCAGCGCGGCCGAGGAGTCCCCGGGGAACGGCGGCTCGCCGGTCGCCGCGTACGCCAGGACCGCGCCCAGCGAGAAGACGTCGGCGGCGCCGGTGACGCCGCCGCCGAGGATCTGCTCGGGCGCCATGTAGCCGGGTGAGCCCACGGAGACGCCGGTCGAGGTCAGTGAGGCGGTGCCGTCGGTCGCCCGGGCGATGCCGAAGTCGATGAGCAGGGGGCCGTCGAGGGTGAGCAGGACGTTCGACGGTTTCACGTCCCGGTGCACCAGGCCCAGGTCGTGCACCGCGGCCAGCGCCTCGGCGAGGCCCGCGGTCAGCGCCCGTACGGAGTGCTCGGGCAGCGGGCCGCCGTCCGCCACCGCGGCCGCCAGGGACGGGCCCGCCGCGTACGCCGTCGCCACCCAGGGGACCGGCGCGGACGGGTCGGCGTCCAGCACCGAGGCGGTCCAGGCGCCGCCGACCCGCCGGGCGGCCTCGACCTCGCGCCGGAAGCGGGTACGGAACTCCTCGTCGAGCGCGAGGTGCGGGTGCACGATCTTGACCGCGACCGTGCGGCCACCGGCGCTGCGGCCCAGGTAGACCCGGCCCATCCCGCCGGATCCGAGCCGGCCGAGCAGGCGGTAGGGCCCGACGGCAGTGGGCTCGTCGGCTGCGAGCGGCTGCATGATGTCCGCCTCTCCCCCGTAGGACACAGCAGCAGATTAGGGCCTGTCCGGCGGATCAGGCCCCGGACGCGGGGCCTGGCACGGCATCGTTGCTTTCCGCGCCTCGGTCCGCCGGACAGGCTTTCCCGCGGCTCGGTCCGCCGGGCAGACGCTGGTGCGCGGCCGCCGCCCGCGGCCCCTGCCGCCGGCGGGGCACTACGGCTGGAGGAGGTCCACCTTCACGTCCGCCGGGAAGCCGGTCGTCGGGCCGACCCGGCGGGCGAACTCCGTGACCGCCGCGAGCTGCGGGTCGCCGAAGCGGAAGTCGAGCGTGGTGAAGTACTGCTCCAGGACGCGCTCGTCGAAGGCCTCCCAGCGGGCCGCCTGCTCGGCGACCTTGCCGACCTCCTCCAGGGAGAGGTTGCGGGAGGCGAGGAACGCCTCGTGCACCTGGCGCGTGATGAGCGGCTCGCGCTCCAGATAGTCCCGCCGGGCCGCCCAGACCGCGAAGACGAACGGCAGGCCCGTCCACTCCTTCCACAGCGCGCCCAGGTCGTGCACGGCGAGGCCGTAGCGCGGGCCGTCCAGCAGGTTGGCGCGCAGCGCCGCGTCGCCGATCAGGACCGCGGCCTCCGCCTCCTGCATCATCAGGCTGAGGTCGGGCGGGCAGCTGTAGTACTCCGGCTGGACGCCGAAGCGCTCGGCCAGCAGCAGCTGGGCCAGCCGGACCGAGGTGCGCGAGGTCGAGCCGAGGGCGACCCGGCGGCCGTCGAGCTGGTCCAGCGGAACCTGGGAGACGATCACGCAGGACATCACCGGGCCGTCGCAGCCGACGGCGATGTCGGGGAAGGCGACCAGGTCGTCCGAGTGCTTCAGGAACTCGACGAGGGTGATGGGCCCGATGTCGAGGTCCCCCTGCACCAGCTGCTCGCTGAGCTTCTCCGGGGTGTCCTTGGTGAGCTCGAAGTCGAGAAGCGTGCCTGTTCTCGCGAGCCCCCAGTACAGGGGCAGGCAGTTGAGGAACTGGATGTGGCCGACACGCGGCCGGGTGCGAGGATTGTCCACATCGGGAGGCTAGACCCTGGACCGAGCCGGACAGCGGGCACCCCCGCGAGGACGTTTTGTCAACCTCATCCGATCGGCTTCAAACGTCCGAGTGACGTGATCTTGACCTCTATTGCATTCAGCCTGCCCCGTGCTAGGCTCGCCGCAAGTTGCAGTTTGGTTTCCCTTGCAGTACAGAGCCTGCGGAGCATGTGACCGCGGGCTCTAGTCGTTTTCAGACGTATGCAGTTGTGCGGCACAGTTTTCACACTTGCAGGGTTCTGGAGCAGGGCGACCCTTTGGGCCCAAGGAGGGCTTATGGCTACCGGAACCGTGAAGTGGTTCAACGCCGAAAAGGGCTTTGGCTTCATCGCCCAGGAAGGCGGAGGCCCCGACGTCTTCGTCCACTACTCCGCGATCAACGCCAACGGTTTCCGTTCGCTCGAGGAGAACCAGTCGGTCTCCTTCGACGTGACCCAGGGCCCGAAGGGTCCGCAGGCGGAGAACGTCACCCCGCTCTAAGCCTTAGGCTCTTCGAGCCCGAAGCTTTGATTCGGATCAGATAGCAGTACCCAAGGAGCCCCACGCCATCCGGCGACGGGGCTCCTGCCTTTTGCCCGGGGCGCACCCCGCACGACCGTTCACGGCCGGCCGGTCCGGTTGTCAGTGGCGCCCGCTACGGTCCCCGGCCATGACCTCCGAAGCCACCACGCCCCCTGTGTCCGGCACCGAGACCGGTACCGGCAGCGACACCGACACCGACTTCCTCGCCACCACCCGCACCTTCTACGACGCCGTCGCCGAGGACTACGCCGACCGCTTCCGTGAGGAGCTCGCCGGCCGGCCGCTGGAGCGGGCGATCCTCGCCGTGTACGCCGAGCTCGTGGGCGACCGCGGTCCGGTGGTGGACCTCGGCTGCGGGCCCGGCCGGACCACGGGGCACCTCGCCCGGCTGGGGCTCTCGATCTCCGGCCTCGACCTGTCGGAGTCGATGCTCGCCATCGCCCGCCGGGAGAATCCGGGACTGCGTTTCGAGCAGGGCTCGATGCTCGACCTGGACCTCCCCGACGGCGCCCTCGCCGGGGCGCTCTCCTGGTACTCGTCCATCCACACGCCGCTGGACCGGCTCCCCGGCCTGTTCGCGGAGTTCCACCGTGTCCTGGCCCCCGGCGGCCATCTGCTGATCGCCTTCCAGGTGGGCGACGAGCCGCGCCGCCACGACCGGCCCTGGGGTCACCCGGTGGCGCTGGACTTCCGGCGGCGGCGGCCCGAGCTGATCGCCGGGCTGCTGGCGGACGCCGGTTTCGTACCGCGTTCGCGGACGGTGCGCGAGCCCGACCCCGCGCTCGCGGAGTCGGTCCCGCAGGCCTTCCTCATCGCCGACAAGCCCCAGGTGGCGGCGAACGCCGCGGAGTAACCGCGCCCCTCAGCCCGGATACAGCCCCTCCACCTCGCGAGCGAAGTCCCGCATGACCGCCTCGCGGCGGAGCTTCATCGACGGGGTGAGGTGGCCTGCCTCCTCCGTGAAGTCGACGGGCAGGACGGCGAAGCGGCGGATGGATTCCGGCCGGGAGACCAGTCGGTTCGCCTCGTCCAGCGCGCGTTGCAGGATCGCCCGCAACTCGTCGTCGTCGACGAGGAGTTCCGGCGGGACCGGGTGCTTGCCGTTCATCCGGCGCCAGTGGGCGACGCCGTCCTGGTCGAGGGTGATCAGCGCCGTGACGTAGGGACGGGCGTCGCCCAGGAGCATGCAGTGCGAGATCAGGGGGTGCGAGCGCAGCCAGTTCTCCATGGGCGCGGGGGCCACGCTCTTGCCGCCCGCGGTGATCAGCAGTTCCTTCTTGCGGCCGGTGATGGTGAGGTAGCCGTCGTCGTCGAGTTCGCCGATGTCGCCGGTGGCGAGCCAGCCGTCCGGGGCCGCGGGGACGACACCGCCGGCCGCCGGGTCCCAGTAGCCGCGCAGCACGTGGTCGCCGCCGAGGAGGATCTCGCCGTCGGCGGCGACCCGGATGCGGGTGCCGGGCAACGGCCAGCCCACGGTGCCCAGCCGGGGTCTGAGGGGCGGGGTCACCGTCGACGCTCCGGTGGTCTCGGTCAGCCCGTAGCCCTCGAAGATCTCGATGCCGGCGCCCGCGTAGAACGCGGCCAGGCGGCGGCCCAGCGGGGAGCCGCCGCAGATGGCGTAGCGGACGCGGCCGCCCATGGCGTTGCGGATGCGGCGGTAGACCAGGGGGTCGTAGAAGGCGCGGGCCGCCTTCAGCGCGGTCGACGGGCCGGGGCCGGTGCCGGTCTGTCTGGCCTCCAGGGCCTCGCCGTAGCGGCGGGCCACGGCCGCCGCGCGGTCGAACGAGGACAGCCGGCCGCCCGCCTCCGCCCGCGCGCGGGCGGTGTTGAAGATCTTCTCCAGCATGTACGGGATCGCCAGCAGGCAGGTCGGCCGGAACTCGGCCAGGTCCGGCAGCAGGTCCTGCGGCTTCAGGCTCGGCGCGTGGCCCAGGCGCACCCGGGCGCGGACGCAGGCGATCGCCACCATGCGGCCGAAGACATGGGACATGGGCAGGAAGAGCAGGACGGAGACCTCCTCCTTCATCCCGGCCCGGAAGATCGGGTGGAGCAGTTCGATGGCGTTGTCGACCTCGGCGAAGAAGTTGCCGTGGGTCAGGACGCAGCCCTTGGGCCGGCCGGTCGTGCCGGAGGTGTAGATCAGGGTGGCCAGGGTGTCGGGGACGAGCACTCCCCGCCGTACGGCCACCTCCTGGTCCGGCACCTCCTCGCCGAGTTCCACCAAGCGGTCCAGATGGCCCTTGTCGATCACCCACAGGTGCTTGAGGTCGGGCAGCCGCTCCAGTTCCGGGCCGAGCGCGGCCGCCTGGGCGGCGGTCTCGGCGACCAGGGCGACCGCGCCGGAGTCCTGGAGGATCCACCGGGTCTGGAAGACGGACGAGGTGGGGTAGACGGGGACGGTGACCAGGCCGGCGGCCCAGGCGGCGAAGTCGAGCAGGGTCCACTCGTAGCGGGTCCGGGCCATGACGGCGATCCGGTCGCCCGGCACCAGGCCCTCGGCGATCAGCCCCTTGGCCACCGCCTGCACCTCGGCGGCGAACCCGGCCGCGGTCACGTCCTGCCAGGGCCCGTCGCCCCCGGCCCGGCGGCTGAGGACGACCGCGTCCGGCGCCGCCTCCGCGTTCTCGAAGGGCAGGTCGGCGAGGGACCCGTGGGTCACCGGCGGGGCGAACGGCGGTACGTATGCCTCCCGTACGGCACCGTTCAGCCGCCGCGTCTCGGGCTCCACGAGCTGCGGCCCTGCGGCGTCGGCGAACGCGGCGGAGGTCGGAAAGGGAGTGGACACGGGCGGCTCCTGTGGCGTGCAGCGGTGAGACTGCTTGCTGCATACGTACGTGCCTCGCGCACCGAGGCGTTCACCGGCGAGGGCCCGCGAAGAGGGGGTTACCGGCGGTCAGGCAGGAAGCGTACGAGGCTCCTGTGATGAGGCTGTGCCGGTTACGGGTCGGTCCGGGGCCAGGGGTGTGCAACATCGGCAATGACGTGAGGAACGTTCACGTCCCGTGCGCGACGGCGGGTCCGGCGTCGGACCCCAGGGTCTCGCCCCATCCCTCTTCCCCCTCCCGACCTAGACTTACCTGCGGTAACCTTACTCCAGAGTAAGCATTTTGGACCCGGACGGGGAGTGGGAGACATGACCGACCGCACCGCGCGCGTCGCCGGCCCCGCGCCCGGCCTGCTCCTCACCCGCTCCCCCGCGCTCGCCCCGCTGCTGGCCCGCGGCACCCTGCTCTCCGCCTTCCGGCACCCGGCCCCCGACGCCTCGTTCCCGCGCACCCGCCTGGTGCTGCCGGACCTGCGCGTCGACCTCGCACGTCTGACCGCGTACGAGCGGGTGTGCGGCTTCGCCACCGGCGAGCACGCGCTGCCGATCACCTACCCGCACGTCCTGGGCTTCCCGCTGGCGATGCGGCTGATGAGCGGCCGGGACTTCCCGCTGCCGCTGCCGGGCCTGGTCCACACCTCGATCGAGATCGTCCGGCACACCGCGCCGCCCGCCACGGGCGCCTACGAACTCAGCGCGTACATCGCGGGATTGGCGCCGCACCGACGCGGCACCGAGGCCATCGTGGTGACCGAGGCGCGGGCCGGCGGCGCCGTCGTCTGGGAGTCGCGCAGCACGTATCTGGCGCGGCACCGCACGGCCGGCCCCACCCCCGCGTCACGGCCGTCCGACGGCGGGCCGGGCCCGGATCCGCTCCCCGTGGTCGCCGAGTGGCGCCTCGCCGCCGATCTGGGGCGGCGCTACGGTGCCGCCTCCGGCGACCGCAACCCCATCCATCTGCACCCGCTCGCCGCCCGCCTGTTCGGCTTCCCGCGCACCGTCGCGCACGGCATGTGGACGGTGGCCCGCTGCCTGGCCGCGCACGGCACCGCGCCCTCCGCCCGGGTGCGGGCGGAGTTCCGGTCACCGGTGCTGCTGCCCGAAACCGTGCAATACGCGGCGGCGGGCGGACACTTCGAACTGAGGGGAGCGGACGGACGCGTCCATGTGCGCGGGCAGGTGGACCCGTGGGCGCCCGGCCCGGATGTGAGCTAGTGCCCCGGGTGGCCGGGGTCCGTGGGTGACCACGGGCGCCCCTCCATCAGGTTGCCCAGGCCCGCCCAGGCGAAGTTCATCAGGGTGGCCGCGGCCTGCCGGGCCGAGACGCCCTCGGTGGTGTTGGCCCAGGCCGCCAGGGACTCGGCGGCTCCGACCAGGGCCTCGGCGAGCCCGGCCGCCTCGCGCTCGGGCAGATCGGGGCCGGGGGCGGGCTCCGGCCGGTCGAGGGCCGGTCCGTCGAGGTCCCGCCCTTCGCGGTTCGGCCCGACGAGGTCCCGCCCGTCGCGGTCCGGCCCGTCGGAGGTCCGGGGGCGGCCGCTCGCACCGGCGCAGCCGAGAGACCCCGGACGGGCCTCCCGCGCGGCGGCCTCGATCAGCCGGGTCACGAACGCGACGATCTCCTCGCGCATCGCGGTGACCTCGGCGGCGAACCGCTCCCCGTGCGTACGGGCCTGGAGGTGCAGCACGGACCAGGCGTCGGGGTGCTGCGCGGTGTGGGTGAAGAACGCCCGCAGCCCGTCCCAGAGCTGACGGTCCGCGCCCAGCCCCGGCCGCACCCCGGACTGCACGGCCTCGGTGAGCGCGGCGGCCTCGCGGCGGATGCAGGCGGTGAAGAGGTCTTCCTTGGAGTTCAGGTACAGATAGACCAACGGCTTCGACACACCGGCGACTTCGGCGATCTCGTCCATCGACGCGGCCATGTAGCCCCGTTGGCCGAAGATCCGCACAGCGGCGTCCAGCATCTGCTGCTCACGGACCGCACGCGGCATCCGCTTGGTCTTCACGGCACCCATGGGGAAAGGATAGTTGGGCGCCACAGCCGTCCGGTGGGACGCGACACCCGGGTCGCCCGGCAGGCTGCTCGCCGAGCGGCGGACCGCCCGGGACCTGTCCTAGGAGGCCTGGCGCTGCGCGCCGGAGGCGTCCTGCGCGAGGTCCGCCGCGGCGTCCACCGCGTCGTCCTCCTGGGACCGGCTGGACTCGAGGTTGGCCTTCATCCGGTCCACTCGTCCGGCGACCTGGACGGAGGCGCGGTCGCGCTCCTTGCGCAGCACCACGAAGCTGATGGGCGCCGAGACCACCAGGGCCAGCAGGGCGACCCACATGAGGTTGGAGCCGCCGAGGCCGTGCGGGACGGCACCGGCGTAGACGAGGCCCCAGACGACCACGAAGCAGCCCGCGAAAATGCCGAGGCGCATCAGCGTGTAGCGGAGCATCTCAATCCACTCTTCCGTCTCGAATACTTCCGAACGTCCCATAGGGCATCGTCCAGTGAAGCATGCCGGGTCCCCGGCCTCACCGGCGGGGCCGGGCAGTCACAGCAGGGGCAGCAGCATGGTGATGTCGTCGCGGTCGTCCCCCGGTGCCACCCGGATCGCACCGGGCACCCGCCCGACCTCCTTGTAGCCGCAGGAGCCGTAGAACCGCTCCAGGCCGTTGCCGCCGCGGCAGGTGAGCCGGATCGCGTCGATGCCGGCGAAGGTGCGGGCCGAGTCCGCGGCGGCCTCGAGCAGGTCGCGGCCGTACCCCTTGCCCTGGTGCCGCGGGTGCACCATCACCGTGTACAGCCACACCCAGTGCTTCATCAGCCGGTGGGTGTTGAAGGTGAGGAACGCGGTCGCGGCGACGTCCCCCCGCTCGTCGCGCCCGACCAGCAGCCGGGTGCGGCCCTCGGCCATGGCCACGAAGTGCCTGACGAGCTCCGGGCGTATGTCCTCGCGCACCACGGGCGGCACGAAGCCGACGGAGCCGCCCGCGTTGGAGACTTCGGTCCACAGGTCGAGGACGCCGTCGCGCAGGGCGGGATCGACGGCGGGATCGAGAGTGAAGGTAAGGGACATGCGGGGAGTGTACCTATTACCAGATCTCATCCGGATGGTCGCCCGGGCACGTTTTCGACACTCCCCGGCCCCGCCGTCCCGCCCGTCGCAGGTCGCGGCCGGCACCCGGCGACAGGTGCCGGCCGGCCGCCGCCGGCGTCTCAGACCCGCATCGGCTGGGGGGACTCGCGGCGCGCCGGGTCCGGTCCGTCGTACTCGCGGATGATCTCGTAGCGCGTGTTGCGCTCCACCGGGCGGAAGCCCGCGTCACGGATCAGGTCGAGCAGGTCGTCCCGGGTGAGCTTGTTCGGCGTGCCGTAGTTGTCGGCGTCATGGGTGATCTTGTACTCGACGACCGAACCGTCCATGTCGTCCGCGCCGTGCTGCAGGGCGAGCTGGGCGGTCTGCACCCCGTGCATCACCCAGAAGACCTTCACGTGCGGCACGTTGTCGAACAGCAGCCGGGAGACCGCGAACGTCTTCAGCGCCTCGGCACCGGTGGCCATCTGGGTACGCGCCTGGAGGCGGTTGCGGACCTTGCCGTCCTTCATGTCCACGAAGTCGTGCTGGTAGCGCAGCGGGATGAAGACCTGGAAGCCGCCGGTCTCGTCCTGGAGCTCACGCAGCCGCAGCACGTGGTCGACCCGGTGGCGGGGCTCCTCGATGTGCCCGTACAGCATCGTGCACGGGGTCTTCAGACCCTTCTCGTGCGCGAGCCGGTGGATGCGCGACCAGTCCTCCCAGTGGGTGCGGTGGTCGACGATGTGCTGCCGGACCTCCCAGTCGAAGATCTCGGCGCCGCCGCCGGTCAGGGACTCCAGACCGGCGTCGATGAGCTCGTCGAGGATCTCGGAGGCGGTCAGCCCGGAGATGGTCTCGAAGTGGTGGATCTCGGTCGCCGTGAAAGCCTTCAGCGAGACGTTCGGCAGGGCGGCCTTCAGCTCGCGCAGGGAGCGCGGGTAGTACCGCCACGGCAGGTTCGGGTGCAGCCCGTTGACGATGTGCAGCTCGGTGAGGTTCTCGCCCTCCATCGCCTTGGCGAGGCGGACGGCCTCCTCGATGCGCATCGTGTACGCGTCCTTCTCGCCCGGCTTGCGCTGGAAGGAGCAGTACGCGCAGGACGCGGTGCACACGTTCGTCATGTTGAGATGACGGTTGACGTTGAAGTGCACGACGTCGCCGTTCTTGCGGGTGCGCACCTCGTGCGCGAGACCGCCGAGCCACGCCAGGTCGTCCGACTCGTACAGCGCGATGCCGTCCTCACGGGTGAGCCGCTCACCGGCCCGGACCTTGTCCTCCAGCTCGCGCTTGAGCCCGACGTCCATGTGTTTCTGCCTCTCCCTTTCGACCTGCCGACGAACCCTGCCAACCGTACGCCCGAGGTCCTAGACCTCTTCCGGCAGCTCACCCACCCGGTTCTCCCACTTCGTGGACAGCACGATGGTGGTACGGGTCCGGGAGACGCCCTTGGTCCCGCTGAGCCGGCGGATGATCCGCTCCAGGCCGTCCACGTCACTGGCACGCACCTTGAGCATGAACGAGTCGTCGCCCGCGATGAACCAGCAGTCCTCGATCTCGCCGAGGTCCTTCAGCCGCCGGGCCACGTCCTCGTGGTCGGCCGCGTCGGACAGCGAGATGCCGATCAGCGCGATGACGCCGAGGCCGAGGCTGGCGGCGTTCACGGTGGCGCGGTATCCGGTGATGACACCGGCCGCCTCCAGCCGGTTGATGCGGTCGGTGACGCTGGGTCCCGACAGGCCGACGAGGCGTCCCAGCTCCGCGTAGGAGGCCCGGCCGTTCTCCCTCAGGGCCTGGATGAGCTGCCTGTCCACCGCGTCCATGCGATCGAAGCCTTCCGCTGAATGGGTCCGGGCGGGCCCGGACCTCCCGAAGTCGAGGATGGTGCTGGTACTGCCTGGCCGCCGTGGGCCGCTCAGGCCGGGCGGGAACCGCCGAGCTCGCCCTGCCAACGGCGGTAGAGGGTGTGCCCGACGCCGGCCGCGTCGAGGACCCGGCCGGCCACGAAGTCCACCAGGTCCTGGATGTGGGTGGCGCCCGCGTAGAACGCCGGGGAGGCCGGTACGACGCTGGCGCCCGCGTCGTCCAGGGCGACCAGGTGCCGCAGGGTCTGGCCGTTCAGCGGGGTCTCCCTGACGGCCACGACCAGGCGGCGGCGCTCCTTGAGCGTGACGCTCGCCACCCTCTGGAGCAGGTCCTTCGACAGACCGAGCGCGACCCCCGCGACACACGCCGTCGAGGCCGGCACGATCAGCATCCCCTTCGCCGGGTACGACCCCGAGGAGGGGCCCGCGGCCAGGTCTCCGGCGTTCCAGTAGCGCACCCCGCCGAGGTCCGTCGCGAAGGTGTCCGGCTTGCCGTCCGCGCCGAGCGCCAGCCAGTCCCGCAGGTCGTCGCGCCAGTGCGCGTCCCGGAAGGAGATACCGGTCTCGTCCAGCAGGGTGAGCCGGGAGGCCCGGCTGACGACCAGATCGACGCTCTCGCCCGCGGCGAGCAGCGCACGCAGGACGGCGGCGGCATACGGCGTACCGGACGCCCCTGACACCCCCACGATCCAAGGCACGCGCTGTGTTTCTCCTGCGTTCACACCTTGAGCGTACCGGTGGAACGGTTGGTGCTCAGGACCGGTCCGCCACCTCCGGATCCACCGGAGGCGGCGCGTGCCGATCGTGCGAGCGCCGGGCCGGGCCGCACCGTGCTCAGACGGTCAGACCCCGGACCAGGAGATCGAGGAGCGCGCACACGAACAGGGCGATGCCGATGAAGCCGTTGACCGAGAAGAACGCCCGGTTCAGCCGGGACAGGTCGTTCGGCCGGACGATGGTGTGCTCGTAGAGGAACGCGCCCGCGACGATCACCAGGCCCAGCCAGAAGAACGCGCCCGCGTCCGTGGCCAGCGCGTACCAGACGAACAGTGCCGTCGTGATCGCGTGGCAGGCGCGCGCGCCCCGGATCGCGGCCGGGATGCCGAAGCGGGCCGGGACCGACCTGACGCCGATCTCCCGGTCGGTCTCGACGTCCTGGCAGGCGTAGATCAGGTCGAAGCCGCCGATCCAGATGCCGACGGCGAGACCGAGGATCACCGCGTCCCACGACCACTCGCCGGTGATCGCCAGCCAGCCGCCGACCGGGCCCATCGCCTGGGCCAGGCCCAGGATGGCCTGCGGGAAGTTCGTGAACCGCTTGCCGTAGGGGTAGACCACCATCGGGATCACCGCGATGGGCGCCAGGGCCAGGCAGAGCGGGTTGAGCAGGGCCGCCGAGCCGAGGAAGACGACCAGGGCGATCAGGGCGCCCGTCCAGGCGTGCCGCACCGACATCGCGCCGGTCACCAGCTCGCGGTGGGCGGTCCTCGGGTTACGGGCGTCGATCTCGCGGTCGATGATCCGGTTGACCGCCATGGCGAAGGTGCGCAGGCCCACCATGCAGACGGTGACCAGCAGCAGCCGGCCCCAGTGGATGTTCCCGTCCAGCTCGAACATCGCGGTCAGTGCGGCGATGTAGGCGAAGGGCAGGGCGAAGACCGAGTGCTCGATCATCACCAGGCGCAGGAACGCCTTGGTGCGTCCCGGCTGCGGGATCGCCGCGGAGGCGCTGCTCACAGTCCGTATTCCTTCCAGCGGCGGTCCACCAGGGCCGCCGTATCGGGGTCCGACAGGACCATCTCCGGCCATCCGCCATCCCTCGTGTAGCCCTCCTCGGGCCACTTCCGGGTCGCGTCGATGCCCGCCTTGCCGCCCCAGAACTGCTGGTAGGAGGCGTGGTCGAGGTGGTCGACGGGGCCCTCGGCGACCGTGAGGTCACGGGCGTAGTCGGTGTTGCCCAGCGCCCGCCAGGCGACCTCGTGCAGGTCGTGCACATCGCAGTCGGAGTCGACGACCACGATCAGCTTGGTCAGGGACATCATGTGCGCGCCCCAGACGGCGTGCATCACCTTCTGGGCGTGCTTGGGGTACTTCTTGTCGATCGAGACGATCGCGCAGTTGTGGAAGCCGCCCGCCTCGGGCAGGTGGTAGTCCACGATGTCCGGGACGATGATCTTCAGCAGGGGCAGGAAGAAGCGTTCCGTCGCACGGCCGAGCGGCCCGTCCTCCGTCGGGGGCCGCCCCACGACGATCGACTGGAGCAGCGGACGCTTGCGCATCGTCACGCAGTCGATCTTCAGCGCGGGGAAGGGCTCCTGCGGGGTGTAGAAGCCGGTGTGGTCGCCGAAGGGGCCCTCGGGGAGCATCTCGCCCGGCTCCAGCCAGCCCTCCAGGACGACCTCGGCCTGCGCCGGGACCTGGAGCGGGACGGTCTTGCAGTCGACCATCTCGATCCGCTTGCCCGCGATGAACCCGGCGAAGAGGTACTCGTCGATGTCACCGGGCAGCGGCGCCGTGGACGCGTACGTCACGGCCGGCGGGCAGCCGAACGCGATCGCTACCGGCAGCCGCTCGCCGCGCCGGGCCGCCACCTGGTAGTGGTTGCGGCTGTCCTTGTGGATCTGCCAGTGCATGCCGATCGTGCGCCGGTCGTGGCGCTGGAGGCGGTAGAGACCCAGGTTGCGGATCCCGCTCTCCGGGTCCTTGGTGTGGGTCAGCCCCAGGTTGAAGAAGGAGCCGCCGTCCTGTGGCCAGGTGAAGAGCGCGGGCAGCCGGTCGAGGTCGACGTCGTCGCCGTGCAGGACGACCTCCTGCACGGGGGCGTCCTTGACCTTCTTCGGCGGTACGTGCGTCATCGCGCCGAGCTTGCCGAACGCCTCGCGCACCCCGACGAACCCGTGCGGCAGCTCGGGCCGCAGCAGGCCGCCGATCTTGTCGGAGATCTCGCCGTACGACTTGAGGCCGAGCGCCTTCAGCAGCCGCCGGTCGGTGCCGAAGACGTTCATCGCGAGGGGCATGTCGGAGCCCTTCACGTTCTCGAAGAGCAGCGCCGGGCCGCCCGCCTTCTGGACCCGGTCGACGATCTCCCCGACCTCCAGATACGGGTCGACCTCGGCCTTGACGCGCTTGAGGTCTCCCTCGCGCTCCAGGGCCCTGAGCAGGGAGCGAAGATCGTCGTAAGCCATGCGGTCCAGTATCCGGCACGGGCTACTCTGACCCCGTCACCGGGGCCCCGTGCCGCCCCGCCGTCGCTCACTGGGGGATCGTTCGACCATGCTCAGGTATCTGCCGTTCCTGCTGGTGCTGGCCCTGTGGATCTACGCCTTCATCGACTGCCTGAACACACCCGAGGAAGAGGTCAGGGGCCTGCCCAAGGTGGTCTGGGTCATCATCATCCTGCTCTTCGGCGAGGTGCTGGTCGGTCCGATCGCCTGGCTGGTCGCGGGCCGCAACCGCGGGGTGCCCGCCGGCGGCTCCACCCCTTCGGAATGGCACCGCAACCACCGGACGACGTTCGTCGCGCCCGACGACAACCCCGAGTTCCTCAAGTCCATCAAGGCCGAGAACCGCAAGGACGAGGCGCTGCTGAAGGACTGGGAGGCGGACCTGCGGCGGCGCGAGGAAGAGCTGCGCAGGCGCGAGGAGCAGACCCGGTCCGACGACGAGTCCTGACGGGGCATCGGGTGACCAGGGTACGGAAGTGGGCGCTCGTCGCCGTCGTGGCGCTGCCGGTGGCCTTCCTGGGCTGGGGGGCCTGGTCGTTCGCCGCGGCTCTCCGGAGTGACCCCATGGCCCAGGAGCAGAGCGTCCCGTGCGAGGACGCCATGCGCTTCGTGGACCGCGACGGGCTGCCCGAGGGGGCCCACGACGCGAAGTGCACCGCGCTGAGCTGGCTGGACACCCAGTACACGGTGCGGTTCACGATCGCGCGGCCGAAGCTGGACGCCTGGCTCAAGGAGTCCTATCCCGGCACCCGGCTCACGGCGCAGGAGTGCGGCGGGGAGCCGGCGACCGACGTCTGCGCGCACATCGAGCTGAACCCGCCGGCCCACGGCGGGGCGGTGGCGATCGACATCGGCGTGCGGTACGCCGCCGCCTCTACCGCGGTCGTCGAGTTCTCGCCCTTCGACGTGTGACCGGGCCGGGCGCCCGCGCCGCCCGGCCCGCAGGTCCCGCCCGGGTCAGCGCAGCCGGGACGACGACAGGATCGACAGCAGGTGGGCCGGGACCATCACCCAGGTGATGACGGCGAGCGCGCCGAGCACCCAGCGGGTCGGTTCGATCCCGCCCGTCGCGGCGTCGGCGACGGCCGCGACCAGCAGGACCAGGGACGCCTCGATGCCGTTGGTGACCCGGTGGATCTTGAAGGCGGCGGCCAGGCGGCGGACGGTGGCGACGCCCTGCGAGCGCGGCCGGGTCGCCTCGTCGTCGGCGACGGCCAGCCCGCGCCGGGCGCGTGCCACGTCCACCAGGTCGGTCGAGGCCTTCAGCAGGACGACGCCGAGGGCGGCGGCTATGCCGACCGAGAGCCAGCCGCCGAACCCCGACTCGGCGGCGCGGTAGCCGGCGCCCGCGAACAGTGCCGCGTCCGCCAGATAGGCGCCGAGCCGGTCGACGTAGATGCCGGTCGCGCTGTTCTGCCCCTTCCAGCGGGCGACCTCGCCGTCGGCACAGTCGAAGAGCAGGAAGAGCTGCATCAGGACCACCGCGAGGACCGCGCCGGTCAGGCCGGGGATCATCAGCGCCGCGCCGGAGGCGACCCCGCACACCACCATCGTCCAGGTGAGCTGGTCCGGGGTGACGGGGGTGCGCACCAGCTGGCGGGTCAGCCGCAGCGAGATCCTGCGCATGTACAGCCGGCCCGCCCAGTGCTCGCCGTTGCGGCTCGCCAGCTTGGCCTGCGGCTGGCAGACCTCGCGCAGCTCCTCCAGAACCGGCGCAGCAACCATGGAACTTCCCTCCCGAGCGGGCCCAACTGCCGCTGACGCGGCAATGATCGGGCCAGGGTACAGACCGGGTTCCCGCGGCTTTGCCCAGGGCTTGCCGGGCGGGGGCCTCCCGGTCGTTGCCCCGGCGTCCCGGTCCCAGCAGAGTGGAGCGATGGATCCCCGGCAGAGTGAACGCATGGACCCGCCGTCCGCCGCACCTGTGGACCCGTCGTCCGCAGAACGCATGGACCCCTCGTCCGCCCGCGCCTGGCTCGCCACCGCCCTCGCCGAGGCGCGCGCCGGTCTCGCCGAGGGCGGCATCCCGATCGGCGCCGCCCTCTACGGC
>NZ_JBEOWS010000234.1:0-15510 GCF_040296125.1 Streptomyces sp. NPDC002265
GGTCGACGACCTGCGGGGCTTCTGCGTGCGTGCCGCGAGGAGGAGTTCCGGGGCTAGCGCTGCGCCGGCCGGCCCGCGAGCTCGCGGGCCATGGCCGAGACGTCCCCGAGCAGGGCGTCGATGTCGTCCTCGGTCGTCGTCGGATTGAGGAAGACCAGCTTCAGACGGACCCGCGGTGTGCCGTCCGGTCCCGCGACGTTCGTCCGGGCGAGCAGGGCGCGGCCGTCCGCCATCAGCGCGCGGCGCACCGCCGCGTTCAGGGCGCTCTCGTCCGCCGCAGGGGTCCCGTCCCCGACGGCACAGCCGAAGATGACCGTGGTGAGCAGCGGATCCGCCACCAGCTCCAGGCCGTCGGCGGCCGCGATCCGGCTCGCGGCGTAGCGCGCCTGCCCGTGGCAGGCGTCCACCCAGTCGCCCATGCCCTGCCGGCCGACGGTGAGGAGCGTGGCGGCCATCTTGAGGGCGTCGGAGCGGCGGGTGGTCTGGAGCGAGGTGCCCAGCAGGGAGGTGAAGCCGAGGGCTTCGTCGTCGGACGGGTTGAGGTAGACGGCCTGCTCGTCGAGGCACTCCATGTGCCTGCGGTCGCGGACCACGAGCACGCTCGAAGAGGCCGGGGTCCAGCCGAACTTGTGCAGGTCGAAGGCGATGGAGTCGGCCCGGCCGAGGCCGTCCAGGAGGGGAGCGAGGCTCGGCGAGAACAGCGCGCCGATGCCGTATGCGGCGTCGACGTGCAGCCAGATCCCGAACTCGGCGGCCAGATCCGCCAGTTCGGGCAGCGGGTCGAAGGAGCCGTGGTCGGTGGTGCCGGCCGTGGCCACGAGGGCGACGGGGACCTCGTCGGCCTCGAAGCCCTCCAGGATCCGGCGGGCCTCACCGGCGAGCATCCGGCCCCGGTCGTCCACCGGCACCTTCACCACGGCGGAGCGGCCGAGCCCCAGGAAGCCGGCGGCCCGCGCGACCGAGAAGTGGGCGGCCGCGGAGCACAGGATCCGGGGGCGGACCGGGCGGCCCGCGAGCCCCGTCGCCGACACCGCACCGGTGTCCTTCAGCGCACGTTCCCGGCTGAACAGCAGGCCCATCAGGTTCGAGACGGAGCCACCGGGCGTCAGGGTCCCGCCGGCCTCCGCGCCGAAACCGACCCAGGAGGCCATCTCCTGGATGAGCCGCCGCTCCAGTTCGAGCGCGAACGGGCCGCTCTCCCACGCGTGCAGGGACTGGTTGAGGGCCGCGGCGAGCAGTTCGGCGGCGGCGGAGGCGGCGGTGGGCGCGCACTGCATGCGGGCCACGGCCGAGGGATGGGTGAGGTCGACGGCCCACCTTGCGTACGCCTCGAAGAGCTCCGTCACCCGTTGCGCGCCGGGCTCGTCGGCGAGCAGCCGGCCGCCGCCCAGCACCTCCTGCACCGCGGCGACGGCCGCCTCGGGCCCGCCGGGCGCCACCGGGCCGCCCCGCTTGAGGGCGGCGTCACCGAGGGCGCGCAGCACCGTGTCCAGGAGGCTCCTGAGCTGCTCCAGCCCTTCCGGACGGCCTGCGAGGGCCGCGTTCCTGCCAGTGGAGATCATGACTTCCGGTTTCCTTCGGTGAGAGTGGCGGTGAGGGCGGGGGCGGGGGAGAGGGCGGAGTCCGGGTCGGGGGTGGGGGCCCTGCGCGAGCCGCGGATCACGCCGATCGACGCGGCCACGACCGCGACCAGGCCCGCCACCTGGGCCGCGGAGAGGGTCTCGCGCAGGACGACCAGGGCGGTCAGGGCGCCGATCGCCGGCTCCAGGCTGAGCAGCACGCCGAAGACCAGCTTCGACACCCGGCGCAGGGTCTCCATCTCGCAGGTGTAGGGGACGAGCGAGGACAGCATCGCGACACCGAAGCCGAAGGCCAGCACCTCGGGGCGGGCCAGCGTGCCCGCGCCCTCCGCGAGCCCGGCCGGCAGGGAGCACAGCGTGCCGAAGGCCATGGCGAGCGCGAGCCCGCCGCCGGGCAGCACCGCGCCGACCCGGGCCGACAGCGGCACGTACGAGCCCCAGAAGACGGCGCAGACGAGGGCGATCAGCAGGCCGGTCAGGCCCGCCGCGCCGCCCTGCCAGCCGAGCAGCGCGATGCCCGAGGCCGCGAGCACGATCCACAGCCGGTCCCCGGCCCGGCGCGAGGACAGACCGGCGACCGCGAGCGGCCCCGCCATGCCGACGGTGAGCGCCACCCCCACCGGCATCCGGGCCATGGCCAGGTAGAAGCAGATGTTCATGCCCGCGATGGCCACGCCGAGGGCGGCCACGGCGCCCGCCGTACGCCGGTCCAGGCGCACCGAGGGCCGCCACCACAGCAGGAGCACGAGGGCCGAGAAACCGAGCCGCATCAGGGTCACCGTCGCCGGGCCGACCGTGCCGAACAGCTGCTTGGCGAAGGCCGCGCCCACCTGGGTGCTGACCATGCCGACGAGCATCAGCGCCGGCGCCGGGACCACACCGATGCCCCGGCGTCCGACGGCCGCACCCGTCCCCGCGCCCGATTCCGCGACCGTCCCCGTGCCCACGCCCGCACCCGGGCTCCGCAGCGCGCTCGCGCTCGCGTTCGTTGCGATGTCGATGCTCATGGCGTGAGCAGCACCTTGCCGGTGGTGCCGCGGCCTTCGAGCAGCGCGTGCGCCCGGGCCGCGTCGGCCAGCGGCAGCCGCGCCCGCACGTCCGGGCGTACGACGCCCGTGGCGACGTGGCGGAACAGCTCGGCGGCCGCGGCCCGCAGGGACGCCGCGTCCGGCACGTGGTCGGCGAGCGTGGGCCGGGTCAGGTGCAGCGAGCCGCAGGTGCGCAGCAGCTCCACGTCGACGGGCGGCACGGGGCCGCTGGACAGGCCGCAGACGACGAGGGTGCCGCGCCGGCGCAGCGCCCTGACGCTGGTCTCGAAGGTGGCCGCGCCGACCGAGTCGTAGACCACGTGCGCGCCCTCGCCGCCGGTGAGTTCGCGTACGGCCTCGTCGAACCCCTCGTAGGGCACGGCGTGGTGGGCGCCGGCCGCCAGGGCGGTCTCCTGCTTCTCCTTGCTGGAGGCGACTGCGACGACGGTCGCGCCGCGGTGCGCGGCCAGCTGCACGAGGAGCCGGCCCAGGCCCCCGGCGGCGGCCAGCACGACGACGGTCTCGCCGGGCGCCACCGGGTGCGTGGTGTGGCTGAGGTAGTGCGCGGCCAGGCCCTGGAGCAGGACGGCGGCCGCGTCCTCCAGGGTCACCGTCTCCGGGACGGGGACCAGCTTGGCCGCGGGGACGGCGGTGTACTCGGCGTAGGCGCCGAGCTGGGTGGCGTAGGCGACCCGGTCGCCCGGGGCGACGCCCTCGACGCCCTCGCCGACGGCGGTGACGATGCCGGCGGCCTCCTGGCCCGGGACGAGCGGATACGGGGCCGGGTAGGTGCCGTTGCGGTAGTAGACGTCGATGAAGTTGAGGCCGACGGCGGCGTTGCGGACGACGGCCTGCCCGGGGAGGGCGGCCGGTTCCGGGAGTTCCGTGGGAGCGAGGGCGGCGGGGGCGCCCGCCGCGGTGACGTGGACGGCTCGCATCAGTTCGGTTCCTCGGTTCGTGGGGTGCGGGAGGCGGCGACGGGCGTGGGGGCGGAGCGGGGCGCGGCGGCGGACGGCTCCTGCTCCCGGAACACGTGCCGGAAGTGGTTGATGTCGGCGGTGAGGCCCCGCGTCAGCGCGTCCAGGCCGGGATCCGGGCCGTCGACCGCGTGCAGGAGCTCGGTGTTGCGGCGCACATGGGCCGGCGAGAACGGCAGCGCGCCCGTCGACAGGTAGCGGATGGCGCCGGAGCGGTCGCGCCGCGGGATGAGGTCGGAGCGGGCGTACCGGCTGGCGCTGAAGGGGATGTCGAGGCGGCCCTCCGCGAACGCCTCGACGATCGCCCCGATCAGATCGGCCTGCCCCAGGAGCGGTTCGACGAGGTCGGCGACCTCGGCGAGGATCCACTCCGTCTCCCGGCCCACCTGGTCCTCGTCGACGGTGATGAAGTCGAGGAGCGGCGAGTTGGCGCGGTCGGCGAGCCGCAGGCCCGCCACGTTCGCGTCCGTGTCGGGGATCCCGTACGCCTCCTGGTAGGTCTTCGTGATGAGCTTGGAGGCGCCGCCGAGCCGGGCGACCAGCGCGCCGTAGAGGATCAGGTCCTCCGCGTTGCCGCGCTCCCGGGGGAAGACGCCCATGAACTCGTGCAGCACCGCGTGGACGGTGATCCCGGCGGGGAGATAGCGCTCGGCCAGCACACGGATGCTCCGCAGGGCCGCGACGTCCTGCGCGAGATGGCCGCTCTGCGGGTACGCGACGGAGATGCAGCGGACCCCGGCGCGGGCGGCGAGCACCGCCTCCAGGACGCTGATGGCGAGGCTGATGGAGGGCGGCACCAGCACGGCGGTGAGCGTGCCGAACAGCTCACGGTCGATGACCACACCGTGCTCGGCGAGCTCCCCGCACCGCCGGTCCACGTCCTGCCAGGCGCCGAGGGACCCGGCGAGCGGCACGGCCTTCGAGTAGGGCAGGTTGTACGAGATCCCGCCGCCCTCGAAGGAGGTGATGCCGGAGGCCACGGACACGTCGAACAGGACCCGGGCGTCCGGGGAGCCGTGCCGGATCTCCAGGGGCGCCGCGATCAGTTCGTTGAGCTCGCGGCCGCGCCGCCAGCCGTGGGCCACCATCGGGTAGCCGTTGAGGTCGGCGGGGCGGAGGTTGAGGGTGCGCAGCGCCTCCTCGAACCGCAGCAGCCGGGTGTGCGAGTCGATGGTGAGGGTCAGGATGTCGGGCGCGACCTCGGCCTCCAGGGTGGCCAGGAGGGCCTTCATCTCCTCGTGTCCGCCGACGCCGCAGCGCGGCTGGATCGCCACCCTGCCCTGCGCGCGGCACCGGCCGAGGACCTCGGCGGCGGTGGGCTTGCCGAGCGAGGCGATGTACGCGGCGGACTCGGCCGGCGTCGGCAGCGGTCCCGCCGCCGTGCCGGGGCGCGGTGCCGTGCCGCGCCCCGGGAGCGAGGTCAGACTCATGACGCCGCCAGGCCCAGGGTCACCGCCGCGCGCTCGCGCTCGACCTGCAACGCATCGAGCAGGGAGGGCAGTTCGGACGGGTCGCCCAGGATGTGGTCGACGCCGGCGGCGTAGAGACGGTCGTGCGCGGAGCCGTCCTTGTGGCTGCCGACCGACAGGTTGCCGCCGACGATCACGGGGCAGGTGATCAGGCCAGACTGCTTGGCCCGGTCGAGTCCGCGCAGGTCCTCGTGGACGTGGCCGTTGAGGCTGCCGATGATGACGGCCTCGGCCTCGGGGTGGCGGCCGCACGCCTCGGCGAACTCCTCGACGGGGGTGCAGGTGCCGAGGTTGACGACGTCGAAGCCGAGGCCGCGCAGGAAGAACGCGATCAGGTGGTTGGCCACGGCGTGGCTGTCGCTGGCCGCCACGCCGAGGATGACCTTGCGGGTGGCCGGTGATTGGCTGAGCTGGTTCGGTACCGATGGCATCAGGGGTTCCTCATCGTTCGGGTCGCATACGTCAGTCGTCAGTCGTCGAAGGCCGCGAACAGTTCGCGCTTGCTGACCGCCCTCAGGCGGTTCACGTCGAACTCCTCGGCATCGGCGGCCGACAGCGAGTCGAAGACGTAGGAGATCGCCGGGATCAGCCCCCAGACCTCGTGGTAGGGCGGCCAGCCCTGGTGTCCGGAGTCGATGTCGTGCCGGCGGGCGAAGAGGTAGTCCGCCCACTGGGGCGCCGCGGGGTAGCGGTGGTGGAAGTCGTGCACGACCGTGTCGCCGGTCAGGACCAGATAGCGCGACGGGGCGTGCAGCAGGACGAGGCGCAGCGTCCAGCGGGCCCAGGCGACGGCGCGGCGGCCGAGGGGCAGTTGCGGGGAGGGCAGCGCGTCGCCGATGAAGATGGCGTTGGTGAGGCTGGAGAAGTATTCGCGGCCGTGCCGGGTCACGACGCCCGGGACGGGGAAGGTGTGCTTGACGCACAGCCGCAGGGTGTTGCTGATCTGGAACAGCGGGAACAGCGGCACGAGCCAGACGGCGAGCAGGGTCTGCCAGGTGCCGGTGAGCACCGTGGCGGTGACGGCCGTGCCGTACAGCACGAGCGCCGACACCCGCTCGCTGCGGGCCGACTCGCTCCAGAAGGAGCGGACGCGGGACACCGCGAAGGCGAAGTGGAACCGCGGCGAGACGAGCTTCAGCAGCAGCCTGCGCCACATCTGACGGCGCGTCATACCCGGATGCAGCTGGAGACTGACCAGGAACGCCTGGACGGTGGGGTCCTTGAGCGTCATGTGCTGCGCCGCGTGATGGTCGCGGACGTGCTCGCGGCTGTAGCGCTGGAAGTTCTGGATGACGAGCAGGCTGGATATGGCGTGGCCGATGGCCCGGTCCACGCCGCGTTTGCGGTACATGTTCCGGTGCGAGCACTGGTGGTAGACCATCATGCGCAGATTGCGCAGGCCGTGCAGGGTCACCGCCCAGCCGACCGGCAGCAGCAGGAGATGGCCGAGGGTGCAGGCGAACACGCCGGTCAGCGTGCCCAGCACCACCGAGAGCGTGGCGGTGGCCAGATGGAAGCCGGGCGTCCAGCCCGGGGACGGCTGCCCCGGCAGCGCCTTGCCGGTGAACAGCGTGGCCGGGAACTGCAACGGCCGGGGCAGGCGCCGCATGGTCTCCCGGGGGTCGGCGGAAGCGGTCTGCGCCGGCGCCGGCGGTGCGGCGGGACGCATCACCGGGGCCGGCGAGTTGAGCAGGGTCACGGAGTCTCCTCTGCGTGCACGGGACGGAAGGCGTGAAGGCGGTGGGGTGCGGGCGCGGGCGGGCACTGGCGCCCGCCCGCACCCCGCGGGGTCCTCATTGCTCCTGCGCGACCTGGACCGTCGCGGCGGCCAGCAGGCGGCACTGGCACGCGAGACGGAAGTTGCCGCCGGTCCGTCCCAGGTCCTCCAGGAAGTCGCTCTCGTCGGGGTCCATCTCCCCGAGCGAGTCGGGCCCCTCCAGCACCTCGATGACGCAGGCGCCACAGGCGCCCGACTGGCAGCCGAAGGGGATGACCCGGTGGGCGGTCTCGTTCTCCAGGTCGGTGAGCGGTGCGCCGGCCGGGAGGAGGACCTCCAGGCCGTGCGGCATCAGGGTGAGTTTGTTCAGAACCAACGCTGTCTCAGCTCCTACGCAGGGACCGGTTCGGGATGGGCGTCAGAGGAGTGGCCGGGGGCGAGGCGGGCGCCGGGGCGCAGGGCCACGGCGGCGTGGTTGACGGCGGTGGCGGCCTCGCCGAAGCCGACCGAGATGAGGGGGACGCGGCCCGGGTAGGTGCAGCCGTCGCCGACGGCGTACACCCCGGGAAGGCTGGTGCGCATGGCGGCGTCCACCCGGATCTGCCGGTACTCCAGCTCCATCCCCCAGCCGGCCAGGGGACCGAGGTTGGTGACGAAGCCCAGCGCGGTGATCAGCGTGTGCGCGGGCAGGTTCAGCGTGTCGCCGTGCCGGGTGCCGATGTCCACGGATTCGAGGCGGCCGGTTCCGTGACAGGCGACCGGCTGGGCGTCGGTGAGGACGCGGACGGGGGCCCCGTACAGCTGCCGCACGCTGTGCTCATGGGCGCGGAAGGACGCCCGGCGGTGCACGAGGGTGACCGAGCGGGCGATCGGGGCCAGTGCCAGCGCCCAGTCCACCGCGCTGTCCCCGCCGCCGGCGATCACCACGTCGCGGTCCCGGTGCTCCTCCAGGCGCGGTACGTGGTAGACGACGCCGCGTCCTTCGTACGCCGTCGCGCACGGCAGCCTGCGCGGGGTGACCTTGCCGAGCCCGGCGGCGACGAGGACGGCTCCGGTGCGGATCCGGGCACCGCGGTCGGTGCCGAGGATCCAGCGGGGGCCGTCCGCCACCAGGGTGGTGGCCGTCTCACCGAGCAGATAGCGGGGCTCGAAGGGCGCCGCCTGGCGCACCAGGTTGTCGACGAGCTCGCGGCCGGTGAGGGCGGGGTGCGCGGCGATGTCGTAGAGCAGTTTCTCGGGATACATCGAGGCCACCTGGCCGCCCGGTTCGGGCAGGGCGTCGACGACCGCGGTGCTCAGGCCGCGGAAGCCCGCGTAGTACGCGCCGTACAGGCCGGTGGGACCGGCGCCGACGATGGCGAGGTCGACGTCGGTGGGGCCGTCCTCGGGTGCGGACGTCACCGGTGCCTCAGGTGCCACTGCTCTCACCTCCCTCTTCGTCGAGCCCCAACCGCAGGCGCAGGAAGTCGACGATCCCGTCCAGTGCCTCCCTGGCGGTGTCGAGCACTGCCGCCATGGACAGGAACCCGTGCGGCAGATCCGCGTACGCGCGGTGGTCCACCGGCACTCGGGCGAGCGCGAGGGCGTCCGCGTAGGCCTTGCCCTCGTCGCGCAGCGGACAGAACTCGGCCGTGATCATGAGCGCGGGGGGCAGCCCGCTGTGGTCGCTCGCGTTGAGCGGCGAGGCGTAGGGCGAGTCGCCGTCGGCGGGGTCGGCTAGGTAGAGGCCCCAGAACCAGGGCACCGAGATGCCGTTGAAGAACATCGGATCCACGTTCTCGCGCATGGAGTCCGTCGCGGAGCCGTGCTGCATCGCCGGGTAGACGAGCACCTGGGCGCTGATCCGCGGTCCGTCCTGGTCCCTGGCCATCAGGGAGGCCGCCGCGGCCAGGGTGCCGCCGTTGCTGTCCCCGGCGACGGCGATGCGGGAGCCGTCGACGCCGATCCGGTCCCCGTTCTCCGCCACCCATTTCACGGCGGCGTAGCAGTCGTCGATGGCCGCCGGGAACGGGTGCTCGGGCGCCAGCCGGTAGCTCACGGAGACGACCACGCAGGAGACCATGCTGCACAGCGCCCGGCAGAACGCCTCGGAGGTGTCCAGGGAGCCGACGACGAAACCGCCGCCGAAGAAATAGAGCAGTACGGGCAGCGGCTCGTCGCTCTCGGTCTGCGGGCGGTAGACCCTGAGCGTCATCGGGCCGGCCGGACCGGCGATATCCATGTCGAATATCTCTTTGGGCGGCTCGATCCAGTCCCAGACCGAGGCCTCCGTGGCGGCATCCGCTTTTCGGGCCTCTTCCACCGACATGGTGTAGAGCGGGGTGAAACCGGTTGCCAGGCGATAGTTCCTGATACCCTCAACGATGGGATGAAGCGGCATTGGAACGCCCCCATTTCATTGGTGTCGCCCATTTCATTGGTGCCGAAGGTGCACGACAGGTGCGGGAGTCGCACCGGGAAGAACGCTATGGTCGCGTCGGCGCCGGGCGCGTCCGCGACAAGTTCATTCACCGGGCGCATTGCGTTGATCTTTCATTCCCGCGACTAAGCGTCCTGCTTACTTCGGCACGACCCCCGGCCGTGCCACCCTTTTCCTCGGCATTGATCCGAAGTGTCATACGGAATCGAGGGGAAGTACGCCGCTCATGACGATCGAAAACCTTGAGAAAAGCCCGGACGCGCACCCCGCACGGGTCTACGACTACTTCATAGGCGGCGAGAACGGTCTTGCGGCCGACCGGGCGGCCGGTGCCTGGATCGGTATGCAGGCCCCCGACCTGCTGACGACGATGCAGGCGAACCGTGCCTTCCTGTCCCGGGCGGTGCGCTGGCTGGTCCGGCAGGGCGTCGACCAGTTCATCGACATCGGTTCCGGCTTCCCCGTCTCGCCGAACACGCACGAGATCGCCCTGGGCGAGTCCGCCTCGGGCTCCGTCGTCTACTGCGACCTCGATGCCGAGGTCGGGCGGCGCACGCGCGAGCTCATCGCCGGCCGCAAGGGCGCGGACTTCGTACTGGGCGACATCCAGGAACCCGAGGAGCTGCTGGCCCGGCCGGCCGTCCAGGCCCTGATCCGGTCCGGCCGCCCGGTCGCCTGTGTGCTCGGCGCGGTCCTGCATTTCGTGCCGGAGAGCGCGGATCCGGAACGGATCACCGCGGTTCTGCGCGAAGCCCTGCCCCGGGGAAGCTATCTCGTCGTCTCCCACATCGCGGGCGATATTCCCTGGGGGGACCGCAACAGCGAGGAGACGCTGAAGCGCGCCTTCGAGGACATGCATCCCCGCACCCGGGAACAGGTCGCCCGATTCTTCGGTGATTTCGAACTGGCCGAGCCCGGCGTGGTGCTGGCCTCGCAATGGCACCCCACCGAGGAGGCCGATGGGTCCGGCCCCGTGTCCGCCATCTACGGCGGCGTCGCGCGCAGGAATTGAGCCCCGGGGAACCTGAAACAGGCAGACACGACCGCGGGCCGCAGGGAATGGGATCTTCCCCGCGGCCCGCGGTGTTTTCGTGGAACCACGCGAAGAATTCGCCGGCGGACCACTGTCCGTGGACTACGCGTCAGCTATCCGTGGATCCGGCTGTCCGGGAGCGACGACGAGAACAACCGCGCCGCATTCCTGACGAGTTCCGCACCGCTGCGGACGCGCGGAGCGGAATCGGGTCCGAGCACCGCGAGCGCCCCCACGTAGGGGGCGGGCAGCGGGACGTCCCGGAGCGTGTAGTCCTCCGGGCGGCCCAGTTCCGCGGGCAGCGCACGCAGCGTGCCGCCGAGGACCTCGATGCGCCCCGGATGGATGTCGAGGCCCTTGCCGGAGGCCTTGAGCACGGCCTCCTTGCGCGTCCACAGCCGTACGAAGCCGGCGTAGTCCGGGCAGGCCGAGCGTTCCCGCTCCGTCAGCGCCGCGTCCAGGGGCCGCACGCCGGCCGTGGCGTCCTCGATGTCGAGGCCGACGGTCCGGTCCGAGACGGCGACCACGGCGAGCCCTCCGGCGTGCGAGAGCGAGAAGTCCAGGCCCGGCCCGGCGGACTCGACGACCGGTTTCCCGTGTCCCGGGTCACCGCAGTGGGCGCAGGTCCGGTCGAAGCGCAGGGCCGCCGGATCCCGGCCCAGCCGCTCGCCGAGCACGAGCCGCGCCAGCACCCAGGCGGCGAGGGCGCGATCGCGGTCCGCCTCGCGCAGGATCCGCCGACGGCGGGCCCGGTCGCGCCCGTCCAGGAGTACGGCGAGCGACCGGGGCACCTCGTCGACGTCGACGTACCGGACGTCGGTCACGCCGAGGAGCGCACCGGCCGGCCTTTCCGGCACACCGTTCACGGCGCTCCTCCGTTTCTCTCGTCCGGGCCGGCGGTTCAGGCCACCGGTGCGAAGAAGTTCTCGTTGATCCGGTCGATGGTGCGGAAGTCGGCCACGCTCAGCGAGGTGACGTCGATCTGCCGGCCGGTGAGTTCCTCCAGGAGACCGATGAACTCCAGGAACGAGACCGAGGCGATGAGCCGGGACTCGATGAGATCGGTGTCGCCGGTGATCTCCGCGTCCAGATCCGGGTTCTTGGACCGGATCCAGCTGACGATTTCCTCCATGTTCACACCTTCCTAGACTGCGGATTCGTTGACCGCGGCGAGCGCCCGCCGGGCGTCGCCGTGCATCTGGAGGAGCGCATGGACCCAGCGCTCCACACCGAACGCCAGACACCCGCTGTACGCGGGCTCGCCCCCGAAGGAGATGTCCAGGCGCTCGCCGAAGAAGTTGCGGTGGCGGTTGACGGACGCGATGGCGGTGCCGTCGTCCGACACGAACTCGAACTTCACCGGGTCCAGCTGGTTGAGGATCGACCGCGCGCCGTCACCGAGGTAGAACGGATCGGTCGCGGGCTCCTTGCGCATCTTGACCCCGAGCCGGTCGGCCAGGCCCAGGACGAGCTCGGTGGACCGGCTCAGATGGTCCACCACACCTTCCTGGCTGCCGATGTAGAGCGCCTCGCGCATATGGAAGGCACGCAGCCGCCGCAGGCCGTCGTAGTGGTCCTCGTTCCTGAAGCAGCGCCCGATCGCCGTGATGACCTCGGGGGTCTCGATGTCCCGCCGCTGCCGCGACACCAGCAGGCCGTAACAGGTCGCCGTGGGCAGGCAGCAGCCGGTCGGGACCGGGGGGTGCCCGGAGGACGGGGTCGTGGTCTCGCCACGCGCCAGTTCCTCACGGGCCTGCTCCGTGAGCGTGGTCACGGGCAGGGCGAGGTGGGGGAAGTTGCGGAAGAAGTCGAGGCGTGCCAGGTCCTCCTCGGGGAGCAGGGCCGGGCCGGCCACCGGACGGGCCCCCAGCGCGCGGGCGATGTCCTGGAAGCGGGCCTCGAGAGCGTCGAACAGGGCGGCCTCCTCGGATTCGAGGACCGCGATTCCAGGTGCGACAAACGTCGGCATGAGATCTCCCGTCAGTGGAACAGGCCGATGCGTCGGTAGAAGTTGTTGGTGCGTTCGATGATGCGGGCGTTGATCGCCGCCCTCGCCGGATCGGCCATGACGGAGGCGCGGAATCGCGTGGGATTCGCGATGCCGGCGTCCTGGTAGGCGTCGCGGCTGTACAGCATCTGGATGATCAGGTCGATGTAGCCGCGCAGATAGTGTCCGACCTCTTCGACCTCCTCGGCGGAGTGCGTCCGGCGGACCTCCTCGAAGAGCGCCTTCACGAGCTTGCCGCCGAAGGCGATGTGCCGGGACTCGTCGCGGTGGTGGATCCGGTTGACCGCCCGCACGGTTTCCGGGAGCTTCTCGTCGGCCGCCATGTGGGCGTTGAAGTAGTCGCCGATCTGCTCGAAGATGAGGATCTGGCTGAAGACGATGAAGTTGTTCATCTCCGGCGCGCGCTCATCCGTCGGGAACACCATCCGTCGGTCCGGATAGATGCGGCCGGCATAGCGCAGGCAGAATTCGGCGAAGAACCACATGTGCTCGTTCTCTTCGCCGATGAAGTGGTGGAAGTACGGCGTGGGGATCTCGTAACCGGGCGTGTGGATGCGGCGCATCACCTCGATGAGCAGCTCCCTGATCCCGTGGGCGATCAGGCTGTAGAGGTTGACGCTCTCCCAGCGCGAGAGCTCCACGAGCTGTTCGTGACTGAGCTCCTGCTCCGCGGCGGTGCCGTGGACGGACAGCAGCTCCCGGCTCATCCACAGGCCTTCCGGCGTGATGGATTCGGGCCACTCAAAGGTCCGGTACGGGTTGTAGTAGTCGTCGACGGAGACGTCGATGAGTCTGCGTACAGCCCGGGCGAATTCTTCCGTCCATTCGATCGTCGACACCGCTGACACGTGCCCTCCGTAACAGGACCATTGATTGAACAGGACCATTGATTGATGGGCCGACACGACCGGTCTGCCGCGCCGAGAAGGACCGTACGGCCGCGTCGACGGCGTGAGCGTCCGCGACAATTTCATTCCCGGGGACACATCGCGCTGACTTTGCTCATCCGCGGCTCAACGCCTTGATTACCGCGACGGGAGGCAGCCTGCTCCGGCGTGGCCGGGCGCCCCGCCGGACACCACGGATTCGGCTCGGGTAAGCCGAGCGCGTAGCCGCGGTGCGTTTGTCGCGGACGCGTGCGGCGGGGGAGGGTTCGTAGTTTCCCTGGATGGCACAGATTTTCGACGAAAGCCGCCCCGTCAGGGAGCAGGTAAAAGGAGTATCGCCATGACTGTGGACGTTCTCTCCGCTCAGGACCACATGGACCTCGCCGCGCGCTGGGGAGCCCATGACTACGTGCCGTTCCCCGTGGTGCTCACCCATGGGGAAGGCGCCTGGGTGAACGATCTGGAAGGCCGGCGCTACCTCGATTTCCACGGGGGCTACTCCGCGCTCAACTTCGGCCACCAGCACCCCGACCTCGTCGCCGCGGCGAAGGCGCAGCTCGACCGGCTGACGCTGAGCACCCGTGCGTTCCACCACGATCACTACGGGCCGTTCTGCCGTGAACTGGCCGAGCTGACGGGCACCGAGATGGTCCTGCCCTCCAACTCCGGCGGCGAGGCTGTCGACACGGCGGTGAAGATCGCCAGGAAGTGGGCCTACCAGGTCAAGGGAGTGCCGGACGGAGCCGCCGAGATCATCGTCGCGGGCGCGAACTTCCACGGCCGCACCACGACCATCGTCTCGTTCTCCACGCACCCCAACCACCAGGCCGGTTTCGGCCCGTTCACGCCCGGCTTCAAGGTGGTGCCGTTCGGCGACATCGAGGCGCTGCGCTCGGCGGTGAACGAGAACACGGCGGCGGTCCTGCTGGAGCCGATCCAGGGCGAGGCCGGCGTGGTCGTCCCGCCGAAGGGATATCTCGCCGAGGTCCGTGAACTCTGCGACGAGACCGACACGCTGTTCGTCGCCGACGAGGTCCAGTGCGGCCTGGCCCGCGCCGGCACGACCCTGGCGCTGGACCACGAGGGTGTCCGTGCGGACATGACCACCCTGGGCAAGAGCCTGAGCGGCGGACTCCTGCCGC
Source organism: Streptomyces sp. NPDC002265 (assembly GCF_040296125.1). NCBI lineage: Bacteria > Bacillati > Actinomycetota > Actinomycetes > Kitasatosporales > Streptomycetaceae > Streptomyces > Streptomyces sp. NPDC002265. The sequence goes on from NZ_JBEOWS010000234.1 coordinate 14,261, forward strand.
TGTCCGCGGTCATCGGCCGCGCCGACGTCCTCGGCGTGATCACGCCCGGCGACCACGGCTCGACCTTCGGCGGCAACCCGCTGGCGTGCGCGGTCGGCCGCGCCACCGTGCGGCTGCTGGCCACCGGGGAGTTCCAGGAGCGCTCCCGCGAACTCGGCGCGCACCTGCACTCCCGCCTGCGCGAACTCGACGGCGTGACCGAGGTCCGTGGGCGTGGCCTGTGGGCCGGGGTGCAGCTCAGCGAGGAGCGCGTGGCCGGGCGCCGGGTGACCGAGGCGCTGGCCGAGCGCGGCCTGCTGTGCAAGGAGGCCAAGGGACACCTGCGGGTGGCGCCCCCGCTGGTCGTCACCCACGAGGAGATCGACCTCGGCGTCGACATGATCGCCGACGTGCTGGCCTGAACCGGACCGCCACAGCGGGCCGGCGTGACCTTCGAGTGGACTGGAGGGAATTCATGAGTGACTTCGCAGGACTGGTCGCGATCGTCACCGGCGGTGCGTCGGGGATCGGCCTGGCCACGGCGAATCTGCTCAGCAGCAGGGGAGCCCGGGTCGCCGCGCTCGACCTGAAGCCCGAGGGGCTCCCCGACGGCATCATGGGCGTCCAGGTCGACGTCACCGACGACGTCCAGGTCAAGGCCGCCGTCGACGCCGTCGTCGAGAGGTTCGGCAGGCTGGACGTCGTGGTGAACAACGCCGGGATCGGCGCGGTGGGCGACGTCACCGCGAACGGCGACGACGAGTGGCTGCGCGTCCTGGACGTCAACGTGGTCGGGATGGTCAGGGTCGCCCGGCACGCGATACCGCACCTGCGCCGCTCGCCCGCCGCGTCGATCGTCAACACCTGCTCGATCGTGGCGTGGGCCGGGGTGGAGCAGCGGGCGCTGTACTCGACCAGCAAGGGGGCGGTGTACGCGCTGACCCTGGCCATGGCGGCCGACCACGTCCGCGAGGGCGTCCGGGTCAACTGCGTCGCCCCCGGCTCCGCGGACACCCCCTGGATCGGCAGGTCGCTGGAGCGGACGGCGGACCCGGCGGCCGCCCGGGCCGCGCTCGACGCGTTCCAGCCCACGGGACGTCTGGTGACGGCCGACGAGGTGGCGGGCGCGATCGCCTACCTGGCGAGCCCGTTGTCGAGTGCCTCGGTGGGTACGGTGCTCGCCGTGGACAACGGCATGCACGGCCTGCGGCTGCGGCCCCGGGCCCAGGCTTAGGCGCAGGCGCAGGCCGGCGGGCCGGAACGGAACAAGC
>NZ_JBEOWS010000235.1:0-15477 GCF_040296125.1 Streptomyces sp. NPDC002265
GGTCGCTCGGGCCCGGGCGCGCAGCGCCTCCTGGGCCGCGTGCCGGTCCCGGCCCGCGAACAGGGCCTGGGACAGGGCGAGGGCGGTGCGCCGCTCCCCCGGCGAGAGGTAGCGGTTGCGGCTGGACAGGGCCAGCCCGTCCTCCTCGCGCACGGTCGGCACGCCGACGATCTCGATGCCGAAGTTCAGGTCCCGCACCATGCGCCGGACCAGGGCGAGCTGCTGGGCGTCCTTCTGCCCGAACAGCGCCACGTCGGGCCGGGTGAGGTGCAGCAGCTTGCCGACCACGGTGAGCATGCCGTCGAAGTGGCCGGGGCGGGTGGCGCCCTCCAGGCGCTCGCCCATGGGGCCCGCGCCGATCCGGACCTGCGGTTCGCCGCCCGGGTAGACCTCTTCCACGGACGGGGCGAAGACGACGTCGGCGCCCGCCTGCTCGGCGAGCTTGAGGTCGGCCTCCAGGGTGCGCGGGTAGCGGTCGAGGTCCTCGCCCGCGCCGAACTGCAACGGGTTGACGAAGACCGTGACCACGACCTCGCCGTCCGGACCGGCGAGCTCGCGCGCGGTGCGGATCAGGGTGGCGTGCCCCTCGTGCAGGGCGCCCATGGTCATCGCGACGGCCCGGCGGCCCGCGGGCACGCGTGCGTGCAGCTCTCCCGCGGTACGCAGCAAGGTGGTGGTCATCCGGCGGCTCCTTCGGTGCCGTGGGTTCCGTCGGTGCGGTCCGCCCCGTCGGCGAGTACCCCGAGCAGGTCCTCCGCGAGTTCCGGCTTGAGCAGTCCGTGGGCGAGCGCCCGGTCGGCGGTCGCGCGGGCCATCGCCAGATAGCCGGCCACGGTCCCCGGGGCGTGCTCGCGCAGCTGGCCGATGTGCGCGGCGACCGTGCCCGCGTCCCCGCGCGCGACGGGGCCGGTCAGCGCCGCGTCACCGGAGCGCAGGGCGTTGTCGAGGGCGGCACCGAGCAGCGGGCCGAGCATCCGGTCGGGCGCCTCGACGCCGGCCGTGCGCAGCAGTTCCATGGCCTGGGCGACGAGGGTGACCAGGTGGTTGGCGCCGAGTGCGAGAGCCGCGTGGTAGAGCGGCCGGTTCTCCTCGGCGATCCACTCCGGTTCGCCGCCCATCTCGATGACGAGGGCCTCGGCGGCCAGCCGCAGCTCGCCGGGGGCCGTGACGCCGAACGAGCAGCCGGCCAGCCGCTGCACGTCCACGGGGGTGCCGGTGAAGGTCATCGCGGGGTGCAGGGCCAGCGGCAGGGCGCCCGCGCGCAGGGCGGGGTCCAGCACCTTCGCGCCGTACCGCCCGGAGGTGTGCACGAGCAGCTGTCCCGGGCGCACGGCGCCGGTCTCGGCGAGTCCCGCCACCAGTCCGGGCAGGGTGTCGTCCGGGACGGTCAGCAGCACCAGTTCGGCGCGGCGCAGGACCTCGGCGGGCGGCACGACCGGCACGTCGGGCAGCAGCAGCGCGGCCCGCCTGCGGGAGGCGTCGGAGACCCCGGAGACGGCCACCGGGCGGTGGCCGGCGAGCTCCAGGGACGCGGCCAGCGCGGGGCCCACCCGGCCGGCGCCGACGACGCCGACGGTGAGCCGCGCGGGGCGGTCCCTGGGGTCTGGCTGTTGGACTGTACTCACGCGACCGTGACCTTCCCGTTCCAGTCCGCTCTGGGTACCGGACGATTTCTCGTCATGTTAACGCTATCGGCTCCGTCCGGTCCGGTTGTCCACAGGCTGTGGGTTTCCGGACCGGACCGGTCCGGACCGGACCGCGTCCGCTACGCGCGCGTGCCCGCACGGACCCGCGCACGGCATGATCCAGGGCATGGACGAGACGACGCGGCAGGGCACGCGGGACACGCAGGACACGCAGGGTGCGGGGGACGCGGAGGGTGCGGAAGGGGCGGGGACGTCACCCGGGTCGACGGCCGAGCGGCGCTCGGCCGTCCTGCGGGAGGCCCGGCGCACGCTGTCCCGCACGGGTTCCCGGGCCACGCTGCGCGACCGGCTGGCGTACCTGCACGAGACGGCACCCGAGGTGTACGACCTCGACGAACCGGCGGACATCTACGGCAACGGGATCGTGGAGCGCCTGGAGAAGCGGGTCGCCGCCCTGCTGGGCACGGAGGCCGCCGCGTTCTTCCCGACCGGCACGATGGCCCAGCAGGTGGCCCTGCGCTGCTGGGCGGGCCGCACCGGTGACAGCGCGGTCGCGCTGCACGCGCTGGCCCACCCCGAGGTGCACGAGCGGCACGCGCTCAGCCAGGTCAGCGGGCTGCGCCCGGTACGGCTGACGAACGAGCCCCGGCTGCCGACCGCCGACGAGGTGCGCGACTTCCCGGAGCCCTTCGGGACACTGATGCTGGAACTGCCCCTCAGGGACGCGGGTTTCGTCCTGCCCACCTGGGAGGAGCTCGGCGAGGTCGTGGCGGCGGCGCGCGAGCGGGACGCGGTGGTGCACTTCGACGGCGCGCGGCTGTGGGAGTCCACCGTCCATTTCGACCGCCCCCTGGCGGAGATCGCCGGCCTCGCGGACAGCGTCTACGTCTCGTTCTACAAGTCCCTCGACGCCTTCGCCGGCGCCGCGCTCGCCGGGCCCGCCACGCTGGTGGAGGAGGCGAAGGTCTGGCGGCACCGGTACGGCGGCCTGGCGTTCCAGCAGTTCCCCACGGTGCTGTCGGCCCTCGTCGGCCTCGACCGCGAGCTGCCCCGGCTGCCCGACTACGTACGTCACGCGCGCGTGGTGGCCGACGCCCTGCGGACGGGGTTCGCCGAGGCGGGGGTGCCGTGGGCGCGGGTGCACCCGGAGCAGCCGCACACCCACGAGTTCCAGGTGTGGCTGCCGTACGAGGCGGACCTGCTCGACGAGACCGCGGTGTGCCAGGGCGAGGAGACGGGGACCCTGCTCTTCGCCTCAGGCTGGCGGCCCGGCGGTCCGGGCCTGGCCTTCACCGAGGTCGGCGTGCGCGCCACCGGCCTGGAGTGGACGCCCCAGGACGTGACGGCGGCCGTCGCCGACTTCGTCTCCCGGCTGCACCGGACGGACGGCCACAGCGACGGCTGAACCGCCCGGAGGGCCCGGACCGGGCCCTCCGGGCGTGGACCGCGGGGCCGGCGGCCGTGGGCGGTGTTGTCGGTGGTGGAGTGCACCATGGGGACATGAGCGTGAGCATCGACATCGCGGGGCTGCGGCCGGAGAGGGTCACCGTCGTGCCCTCCCCGCTGGCCGAGCTCGGCATGGCGCTGCACGCCCTGGCCGAGCCCGGTCACCATCCCGAACTCCAGGGCTGGGTGACGAGCGTCACCAGCCGGCTCGACTCGCATCTGGCCGACCGGATGTGCGAGGCCGACTTCCTGTGGCGCACGACGTTCTCGGACCTGTTCCTGCCGTTCGCGGGCATCCCGGGCCGCGGCACGCTCACGCTCCCCGGCGCCACGCTCGCCGACGACCTCGACCTCCTGGACCGGCTGACGGACGAGCAGTTCGTGGACGCGGCCATGGAGTTCACGTGCACGCTGAACTACGACGTCCAGGCCCCGGACCTGCTCGCCGACGCCGACGCCCGGCGCCGCGCGCTGGAGATAGCCGCCTCCCGCGGCCCGCAGCAGGTGCGCTTCGCGCAACGGCTGCTCGACGACCCGCCCAGCGTCCGGGCCTGGCTGCGGCGGTTCCTGGAGGACTGCGACGAGGCGTTCTTCGACGAGGCCTGGTCCCGGCTGCGCCACCAGCTGACGGCGGACGCCCGGCACAAGACGGAGCTGCTGCGGCGCAAGGGGCTGGCCGAGGCGCTGGCCGCGGTCTCCCCCGTCGTGACGGTCGACGAGACCGCCGGGCGGATCCTCGTGGACAAGCTCGTCCAGGGCCGTACGGCCACGGCGGGCGGCGGCCTCCTGCTGGTGCCGAGCAGCTTCGGCCGGCCGCATCTGACGGTGCTGCACCGCTACGGCTGGCAGCCGCTGCTGCACTACCCGGTCGGTTCGTCCGAGCCGGTCTCCGCCCCGCCGGTCGAGCAGCTCGCCCTGCGGATGACCGCGCTGTCCCACCCCGTCCGGATGCGCATCTGCCGCCATCTGGCCCGCAGCGAGTACACCACCAGCGAGCTGGCCCAGGTGTACGGCATGACGGCACCCGAGATCTCCCGTCACCTCGGGGTGCTGAAGAAGGCGGGCCTGGTCACCACCCGGCGGCGCGGCCGGTACGTCCTGCACCAGCTGGACGTCTCCGTGGTGGCCCGGCTGGGCAGCGACTTCCTGGAGGGGATCCTCCGCTAGGGCGTGCCGTTCGGGTCGTTCAGGTCGGCCGGGTCAGCCGGGTCGTCCGGGCTCGGCGAGGTCAGCGGTGGCCGCCGCCGGCCCGCACCAGGCCCGTCTCGTAGGCCAGGACCACCACCTGCACCCGGTCCCGCAGCCCCAGCTTCGTCAGGATGCGGCCCACGTGCGTCTTGACGGTCGCCTCGGACAGCACCAGCCGGGCCGCGATCTCCCCGTTGGACAGCCCCTGGGCGACCAGCACCATCACCTCGCGCTCACGGTCGGTGAGCCGCTCCAGCTCGGCGAGCCGCGGTTCCTTGCCGGTGGAGGGCAGCATCGGCGCGAAGCGGTCGAGGAGACGGCGGGTGGTGGAGGGGGCGACCACCGCGTCACCGCTGTGCACCGAGCGGATCGCGGCCAGCAGTTCGGCCGGCGGCACGTCCTTGAGCATGAACCCGGACGCGCCCGCCTTCAGGCCCGAGAAGGCGTACTCGTCGAGGTCGAACGTGGTCAGGATGAGCACCTTCGGCGGCTCCGGCTCCGAGCAGATCCGGCGGGTGGTCTCGACCCCGTCGAGCTTCGGCATACGGACGTCCATCAGGACGACGTCGACCTCGCAGGAGCGCAGCACCTGAAGCGCCTCGACCCCGTCGCCCGCCTCCGCGACGACCTCCATGTCCGGCTGGGCGGCGAGCACCATCCGGAATCCGGTGCGCAGCAGCACCTGGTCGTCGACGAGCATCACGCGGATCGTCATGAGCCTCTTCCGTTTCGTGGTTCGCGGGCGAGCAGTTGGTGACCGGACGGTTCAGTTCCCGGTCGGGCGGCTCCCGGTCGGGCAGCTTGCTCGCGGTCGGTGGGTCGGGCGGGGGCGTGACAGGTGTCAACGGGCGGCGCGCGTCGGGGTCAGTGCGCGGGTTTGAGCGGGAGCAGGGCGCTGATACGGAATCCTCCGCCCGGCCGCGGGCCCGCGTCGAGAGTGCCGCCGACCATGCCCACGCGCTCGCGCATGCCTATCAGGCCGTGCCCCCGGCCGTCGGCGCCGCCCTCCTCGTACAGCTCGTGCGGGGCACCCTTTCCGTCGTCCTCGACGAGCAGGCCGAGTCCGTCGTCGAAGTAGACCAGGCGCACACTCGCACCGGCGTTCGGCCCGCCGTGCTTGCGGGTGTTGGTGAGCGCCTCCTGCACGATGCGGTACGCCGTGAGCTCCACGCCGCTGGGCAGCGGGCGCGGTGTGCCCTCGACCTTGAAGTCGACGGGCAGCCCCGCGTCCCGGCACTGCTCGACGAGGTCCTCGATCTGCTGGACGTCGGGCTGCGGCACGTACTCCCCGACCTCCTGGTGCTCCCCGGTCCGCAGCACACCCAGCAGGCGGCGCATCTCGGCGAGGGCCTGGCGGCCGGTGGAGGAGATCGTCTCCAGGGCCTTCCTCGCCTGGTCGGGCGCCGCGTCGAGGACGTAGGCGGCGCCGTCGGCCTGCACCACCATGACCGACACGTTGTGCGCGACCACGTCGTGCAGCTCGCGCGCGATCCGGGCGCGTTCGGCGGCGACCGCGACCTTCGACTGGGCCTCGCGCTCCTTCTCCAGACGCGCGGCCCGCTCCTCCAGCTGGGCGAAGTAGGCCCGGCGGGTGCGCATGGAGTCGCCGAGCACCCAGGCGAGGGCGAACGGCACGGTCTGGAAGATCACGATCGCCAGGTTGCCCACGGCGCTGGAGTTCTCGTTCGGCCACCGCAGCTGGGCCAGGGCGGCCGCGACCAGGCCCATGCCCAGGGCGAGCCAGGACGCCCAGCGGGCGGCGGTCGCGGCGACCGTGTAGACGATCACCAGCATGGCGAAGTCGGCGGCCGTCGTCTCCACGTCCAGCACCAGCTGCGCCACCCCGAGCACGGCCGTCAGCAGCAGCATCTGCACCGGCAGACGCCGGCGCAGCGCGACCACCAGGCACAGCAGCAACGTCACGGGGATGATCCGGACCGGGGAGTCGGTGCCCGCGGTCTCCCCGCGAGCGGCTCCACCCGCGACCGAGATCCCGAACAGGACGGCAGCCCAGAAGCTGTCGACCCAGGTCGGGTGTCTGCGGATGAGGTCATAGAGGCGCTGCACGCAACCCAGCGTAGGGAAGCCTGATGTGGGTGGGGGTCAACCGGAGGGCCGATCCGTGCCCGACGCGCGTACTCCGCAAGGTGGAGGCCGTGATCACCACGACGCCTACTCTGTCGGGGTGGAGCAGGACACGACGGACCCGGCGGACCCGACCGGCCAGGCGGACCCGACCGACCCGGTGGACCCGGTGGACCCGGTGGACCCGGTGGACGGGTGGCGCGGCTGGCGGGTGGCGACCGAGCACGCCCTGTACGGGCCGGACGGCTTCTACCGGCGGCCGGAGGGCCCCGCGGGACACTTCCGTACGTCGGTGCACGCCTCGCCGCTCTTCGCCCGGGCGGTGGCCCGGCTGCTGTGCCGGGTCGACGAGGCCCTGGGGCGGCCCGCCGCGCTCGACTTCGTCGACCTGGCCGCCGGCCGCGGCGAGCTGGTCCGCGGGGTGCTCGCCGCGCTGCCCGCGGACGTCGCCGCCCGCACGCGCGCCTGTGCCGTCGAGATCGCGGACCGCCCCTCCGGTCTCGACCCCCGGATCGGCTGGCTGGCCGAGCCGCCGCGGGAGGTCACCGGGCTGCTGTTCGCCAACGAGTGGCTGGACAACGTGCCCGTGGACGTCGCCGAGGTGGACGCGGCGGGGGTGGCGCGGCTGGTGCTGGTCCGGGCCGACGGTGCCGAGCGGCTCGGGGAACCGGTCCGGGGAGCGGCGGCGGACTGGCTCGCACGCTGGTGGCCGCTGCCGGACGAGGAGGGGCTGCGGGCGGAGATCGGGCTCCCCCGGGACCGTGCGTGGGCGGCCGCCGTCTCCCGTGTGACGCGGGGACTCGCGGTGGCCGTGGACTACGCGCACGCCCTGGACGCGCGCCCCCCGTTCGGGACGCTGACCGGCTTCCGGGAGGGCCGCGGGACGACGCCCGTGCCGGACGGTTCGTGCGACATCACGGCACATGTCGCGCTGGACGCCTGTGCGCTCGCAGGCGCACGCCGGATCACACAGCGCACGGCCCTGCACGGCCTGGGTCTCACCGGCGCACGCCCCCCACTCACGCTCGCCTCCAGCGACCCGGCAGCGTACGTCCGCGCTCTCGCGCAGGCCGGAGAGGCCGCCGAACTGACCGCGCCCGGGGGGCTGGGCGACTTCGGGTGGCTGCTTCAGCCGGTGGGGATCACAGACCCGCACGCCCTACTTGTCGATGTCCCCGACCACGAAGAACAGTGAGCCGAGGATGGCCACCATGTCCGCCACCAGCGTGCCCGGCAGCAGCTCGGTCAGCGCCTGGATGTTGTTGTACGAGGCGGACCGCAGCTTCAGCCGGTACGGGGTCTTCTCGCCCTTGCTGACCAGGTAGTACCCGTTGATGCCGAGCGGGTTCTCGGTCCACGCGTAGGTGTGCCCCTCGGGCGCCTTCAGGACCTTCGGCAGCCGCTGGTTGATCGGTCCTGGCGCCAGCCCGGTGAGCCGGTCGAGGCAGGCGTCGGCGAGGTCCAGCGCGTTGTGCGTCTGCTCCAGGAGGCACTCGAAGCGGGCCAGGCAGTCGCCCTCCTGCCGGGTGACGACCTTCAGGGTGTCCTGGAGCTCCCCGTAGGCGAGGTAGGGCTCGTCGCGGCGCAGGTCGAAGTCGACCCCGGAGGCGCGCGCGATCGGCCCGCTCACGCCGTACGCGTGCACGGTCTGCGCCGTGAGGGCGCCCACGCCCCGCGTACGCCCGCGGAAGATCTCGTTGCCGAGCACCAGGTCGTCGTAGACGTTCATGCGCGAGCGCACGGCGGCCACCGCGGCACGGGCGCGGCCGGCCCAGCCGGCCGGCAGGTCCTCCTTCAGGCCGCCGACACGGTTGAACATGTAGTGCATGCGCCCGCCGGAGACCTCCTCCATGACGTTCTGGAGGACCTCGCGCTCGCGGAACGCGTAGAACACCGGGGTGATGCCGCCCAGCTCCAGCGGGTACGACCCGAGGAACATGAGGTGGTTGAGCACCCGGTTCAGCTCGGCGAGGAGCGTGCGCGTCCACACCGCGCGCTCCGGCACCTCCATGCCGAGCATCCGCTCCACCGCGAGGACCACGCCCAGCTCGTTCGAGAACGCCGACAGCCAGTCGTGGCGGTTGGCGAGCATGATGATCTGGCGGTAGTCGCGCGCCTCGAAGAGCTTCTCGGCGCCGCGGTGCATATAGCCGATCACCGGCTCCGCGCTGACGATGCGCTCGCCGTCCAGCACCAGCCGCAGGCGCAGCACTCCATGCGTGGAGGGGTGCTGCGGCCCGATGTTGAGCACCATGTCGGTGCTCTCCGCGGCGCCGCCGATCCCGACCGTGGTCTCCGTCGTAGGAGTCATGGACACAGTCTCCCCTACGTACGCTGGCCCCATGGAGACGGGGAGCCCGGGAGCGGCCGGGGCGACAGGGGCCGAGCCGGTGGTGTGGACGGGGCTGCCGCCCGGACTGCTGCGGATGCGACGGTTGCTGCTGGTGGTGTGGCTGGGGTCGATCACCCTCGCCGTGGGGCTGCTGCTCGGGCTGCTGGCGGGGCCCGCCTGGGCGGCCTTCGCGCTGCTGCCGCTGGCGGCGGCCGGGTGGGGCTGGGTGATGCTCGGCCGCAACTGGCGCTCCTGGCGGTACGCCGAGCGCGCCGACGACCTGCTCCTGAGCCGGGGCGTGCTGTGGCACACGGAGACCGTCGTGCCGTACGGGCGGATGCAGTTGGTCGAGGTGACCTCCGGTCCCGTCATGCGGTGGTTCGGGCTGGCCGGCGTGCAGTTGCACACGGCGGCCGCCGCGACCGACGCGACCGTCCCCGGGCTGGAACCGGCCGAGGCGCAGCGGCTGCGCGACCGGCTCACCGAGCTGGGCGAAGCCCGGTCGGCGGGATTGTGACGGCGCCGGACGCCGGTCACGACGCCGCCGCGCCGCGGCCGGTGACCGAGGAGCGGCGGCTGCATCCCGTCACACCGTTCCGGCGGGCGTGGGCGCCGGTCGCGGTGATAGCGGGGTGGGCGGCGCACGACCCCGACCAGGCGCAGGCGCAGCTGACCCGGCTGACCACGACGACGCTGCTGATCGCGCTCGCCGTGTTCGTCCCGGCGGCCTGCCTCTACGGCTTTCTCACCTGGTGGTACACCCACTTCTCGGTGACCGACACCGAACTGCGCATACGGACCGGCCTGTTGTTCCGGCGCACCGCGCACATCCGGCTGGAGCGCATCCAGGCGGTCGACGTCACCCGGCCGCTTCTCGCGCGCGTGGCGGGCGTCGCCAAGCTCAGGCTCGACGTCGTCGGTACGGACAAGAAGGACGAACTCGCCTTCCTGGGCGAGGGCGAGGCACGCAGGCTGCGGGCCGAACTGCTCGCGCGGGCGGCCGGTTTCGCGCCCGAGACGGTCCACGAGGTCGGCGAGGCACCGGCCCGGCAGCTGCTGCGCGTGCCCGCCCGCGACCTCGCGGTCTCGCTGCTGCTGACCGGCGCGACCTGGGGCGGGCTGGCCGCCGCACTCGTCGTACCGCCGGTGCTGTGGCTGGCCACCCACAGCGTGTGGACGGTTCTCGCGACCGGTGTGCCCCTGCTCGGCGCGGCGGGCGCGCGCAGTGTGGGGCGGTTCGCCGGTGAGTACGACTGGACGCTGGGCGAGTCGCCGGACGGCCTGCGCATCGACCACGGGCTGCTGGACCGCGCGCACGAGACGGTGCCGCCGGGGCGCGTGCAGAGCGTGCGGATCGTGCAGCCGCTGCTGTGGCGGCGGCGCGACTGGGTGCGGGTGGAGCTGGAGGTGGCCGGGTCGTCCGGTTCGGTGCTGGTGCCGGTCGCGCCGCGCGGGCTCGCCGACGCGGTCGTCGCGCACGTGCTGCCCGGGGTGGGCGTGCCGACCGCCACGGCCATGACCACGGAGGCGGCCCGGCCGCCCCGGCGGGCCGGGCGGTGCGTGCCGCTGTGGTGGCGGGGCTACGGACTGGTGGTCACCGACGCGGTGTTCGCCGCCCGGCACGGGCTGCTGCGGCGCACCGTGGCGCTGGTGCCGCACGCCAAGGTGCAGAGCGTACGGCTGACGCAGGGGCCCTGGCAGCGGCTGTGGCGGGTCGCCGACGTGCACGTGGACACGGGGGCCGGCGGGTCGGTGACCGCCCGCCTGCGGGACGCGCGCGAGGCAGGGGAGCTGCTGCGCGGGCAGGCGGAGCGTTCCCGTACGGGACGCAGGGACGCCCGGCCCGACAGGTGGATGGCCTGAGCGGAAGCCGGGCGCCGGATCTGCCGGACCGTCAGGATGCCGCGCTGCGCAGCTTCTGAAGGTCGATCTGCTCCGTCTCGTCGTGCTCCGTCAGGTCGATGACCTGGCCGGCGTCACGCGACTTCGGGTCCGCCGGGGTGAACTCCCCCTCCGCCGCCTTGTGCACGGCGATGGCCTCCTCGCCGACGACGTCGGCGAGGTCCTCGTTCTGCACGGCGTCCAGGGCGGACGGCTCCGCGGACTTCTGCATGCCGAAGAAGTCGAACCCGCCCTCCGTCGTCGGCCTGCGCACGGGCGCGGCGGCCGGTACGACGGCCACGGCGGTCGGCACGGTGAAGTGCCCGGAGGGCCGGTGCACGACTGCGGGGGACTTCGCCGGCGCCGGCAGCTGCGGGCGGGAGGACTGTTCCGCCGGAGGAGCCTGGGCGGCCTGGGAAACCTGGGGAGCAGGGGAAGCCTGAGGGGCCCGGGGGGCGGGCTCTCGCCGGGCGACGGCCGTGCTCGTGGCGGGAGCCGTCTCCGGCCGCGTGCCGGTGTCCGCCCGGCCGGCCGTGCGTGCCTCGGGGACGCCTGCTTCCCGGGCGGCTGCCGCACGCGGGGTGCCGCTGTCCTCGGAGGTGACGTCCGCTTCCGGGCGGGCCGTCCCTTCCGGGCCCGTGGCCTCCTCGGCGGTGACGGTCTCTTCCGGGGCGACCGGCTTCTTCTGGGCCGCCGCGTCGGTGGCGACGGCCCCCTCGCGGGTGGCGCTCTCCAGGTCCGCCATCGGTTCGGCGGCCGCACGCTGGTGCTCGTCGGCCGCCTCGAACTTCCCCTGCGCCTCGTCCTCCTGCACGGCCTCCGCGCGGAGCGCGACCTCGGCACCGGATGCGGCGGGCCCGGCGGACGCGTCCGCGGCGGCCTCGGCGTCGAACCGGGTCAGTGCCGCCTTGGCCCGCAGGAACAGCTTGGACCCCTCGGGGGAGAAGGCCGCCGGAGCCACCGGCGCGCCCTCGTCGGCCGTCCCCGCGCCCTCGTCCTCGTCCTCGAAGTCGCTGTCGCTGTCGCTGTCGCTGTCGGCATCAACGTCGGCATCGATGTCGAGCTCCGCCTCGGCGTCGATGTCCGCCCCGGCAGCAGCCGCGGTCTCGGCGTCGGTCTCGGCCGGGGCAGCCACAGCCCCGGTCTCCTCCGCCGCGGCCGGAGCCGTCCCCGGCGGCAGTGCCCGCGCGGGAGCCGCGCTCTCTATCTCCAGCAGCCGGCGGCCCTCCAGGGCGGTCGCCCGCTCGGTCTCCGCCGTCGCGTACCGCCGCAGCAGCGCGGCGTGCTCGTTGCGCAGCCGGGCCAGTTCGGCGCGCTTCGCCCGCAGCCGCTGCTCCAGCTTCACGCGCAGCTCGCGCGACTCCTCGAGGTCGGTCTCCAGTTCGGCGACGCGTTCCTCGTGCCGCCAGTCGTCACTCGCACGCGCGCGGGTGAGGTCGGCGACCTGTTTGCCCGCCTGGGCATCCCAGCGGCGCATGACGACGGCGCCCAGGACGGCCGTCGTCGCGGCGGCCGCGGCCAGACCGCGGAGCACCATCGCCTGCGAGAACACCCAGGGGGCGAAAGCGCAGACAACGGAGACGCCGGCGATCACCGAAGGCGGCAACAGCCTGTGCAGGGGCGGGGAATGGCGGTGACGTCCACGTGGCATGGCCAGAAACTTACCGCGCGTAGGCAAGTGGTGGTGCCCCGCAGTCCAAAAACGCATCCATACCGAAGCCTTTTCAGCCTTCGTTCAGTCGCCCGCTGATCCACTGCAACGTCGCGGGGATCTCCCGGCGCCAGGTATTGAAGTTGTGTCCGCCGCTTTCGAGGATGATCGACGAGATCCGTGTCAGGTTCGTCGCCTGCACCCGTTCTATGAACTTCAGCGTGGTTTTGTAGTTGGATTCGCCGACCTTGCTGCTGGTGACGAGCAGTGAAGTGTCGGGCGCCGGCTCGTGCTTGATGAACCACAGCAGGTCGGCCCGCCTGCGCAGCAGCTCGTCCCCGTGGAAGAGATCGCCGGTGGTGGGGTCGTGGGGCGCCCTGTAGTACGGCGACAGGCCCGCGCCCGCCGCGTAGACACCGGGGTGGTGCATGGCCAGCTTCAGTGCGCAGTAACCGCCGGTGGAGTCCCCGATGACGCCCCAGCTGCCCGGTTTCCCGCCCGCCCGGTAATGCGCCCGTACCGCGTCCGGCAGATCCTCGGTGAAGAACGTCTCGGTCTGCGGCCCGCCCGGGATGTCCACGCACTCCGTGTCGCGCGGCGGCGCGACGGTCGGCCGCAGCATCACCAGGATCATCGGCTGCATACGGCCGTCCTTGGCGAGGTCCCGCGCCGTGCGCGGATAGTTCAATTTGTCCACCAGAGCCTCGGCGGTACCCGGATATCCGGTGAGGACCACCGCCACGGGAAACGTGCGCGTGCGGTGGGCGGACTGGAAGTACTCCGGCGGCAGATACACGTACGCGGGGGTGGCGATGTGTGTCCTGCGGCCGTAGATGTCGATCTTCTGGATCTGTCCGCCGACCTGCGGCCGGGCACTGCCCTGATCCGTCACCGGCCTGGTGCCGACCACCTCCAGCGGGCCGCCCGAGCCGCGGCCCACCGTGTGGTTGACGACCACCCCCTGGTCCTTCTCGCGCCCGAACAGGTCCGCCCAGTCGGCATAGAACCCGAAGGCCTGGTTGACCGCCAGCCCCACACAGACGAACACCGTCAGCTGGGTGACGAGCAGGAGACCCACGCGCCCGACGACCGCCCACCAGGTACGCCGGGCCAGCCGCGGCCACCACCACACCGTGCCGACGAACAGCAGCACGGCGAGAGCTATCGCCAGTACCAGCACCTTGTTGCTCGTGAGCCCCATAAGGCTTTCCCGCCTGCGCTTCCCGTCCGGACCCGCGCGCTCGGCGCGATCTTTCGCGAGCACTTGTCCCGGACTTTCCATTGCCTTTGACGCGGCTTTGTCGGAAGGAGTGAACCTCTCCCCCCGAGACACCGTCCTAGAGGGCGCAATGTCGCCGGATGCCCGAAACGGCACCGGATTCAAGGTCTCTCGCAGAACCACGGGATGCGATGTCTGTCAGGGAAGATGGGGAAATGTCGGGCGGGGTTCCGAACCGATCAAGCCGAGCGCGGCGCCTCCTGCGAGGGCCGCGCCCGGAGTCCGTACCTGCTCTCGTCGGCAGAGCGTGTGCCCTCGTCGGCGTCCTGGACATCGCCGCGGGCGTCTTCCCGCGGTTCCGGCACAGCCGTATGCACTCCATGGCCGAGGTGCTGCCGGGCTCGGTCGGCCCGTTCGCGGCCGCGCTCTCGCTCAGCAGCGGTGTGCTCCTGCTCCTGCTCGCCCACGGCCTCAAGCGCAGCAAGCGCCGGGCCTGGCGGGCCGCGGTGGCGCTGCTGCCCGCGGGTGCCGTCGGGCAGTTCACGTACCGGCACTCCCCGGTCGGAGTGCTGATCTCGCTCGCCCTGCTCGCACCGCTGCTGCTGCACCGCGACCAGTTCGCCGCCCTGCCCGATCCACGCAGTCGATGGCGTGCCCTTGCCAACTTCGTCCTCATGGGCGCCGGTTCCCTCGTCCTCGGACTCGTCATCGTCAGCGTCCACCCGAACCGCATGATCGGCGACCCGAGCCTGGCCGATCGCCTGACGCACGTCCTGTACGGCCTCTTCGGCTTCGAGGGCCCCGTCGACTACCAGGGGAACACCTCCTGGACGGTCGCCTTCTCCCTGGGCGCCCTCGGCATGCTCACCGCGGTCACCACGATCTACTTCGCCTTCCGCCCCGAGCACCCGGCCGCCCGGCTCACCGAGGAGGACGAGGCCCGGCTGCGCGACCTGCTGGCCCGGCACGGCCGCCGCGACTCCCTCGGCCACTTCGCGCTGCGCCGCGACAAGGCCGTCGTCTTCTCCCCCAGCGGCAAGGCCGCGGTGACCTACCGGGTCGTCTCCGGTGTGATGCTCGCCAGCGGCGACCCCATCGGGGACGTCGAGGCCTGGCCGGGCGCCATCGAGCGCTTCATGGACGAGGCCAGGGCCCACTCCTGGACCCCGGCCGTCATGGGCTGCTCCGAGACGGGCGGGGAGGTGTGGAC
Source organism: Streptomyces sp. NPDC002265 (assembly GCF_040296125.1). Lineage (NCBI taxonomy): Bacteria > Bacillati > Actinomycetota > Actinomycetes > Kitasatosporales > Streptomycetaceae > Streptomyces > Streptomyces sp. NPDC002265. The sequence continues at coordinate 14,659 of NZ_JBEOWS010000235.1, forward strand.
CCGCGAGACCGGCCTCGACGCCCTCGAACTGGGCGACGAGGCGGTGGTGGACGTCGCGGATTTCTCGCTCGCCGGCCGCGCGATGCGCAACGTGCGCCAGATGGTCAAGCGCATCGAGCGCGCCGGTTACGAGACCCGAGTACGGCGCGTGGGTGACCTCGGCGAGGCCGAGCTGGAGCGCGTGCGGCAGGCCGCGGCCGACTGGCGCGGCACCGACACCGAGCGCGGCTTCTCCATGGCCCTCGGCCGGATCGGCGACGCCTCCGACGCCGACTGCCTGATCGCCACCGCCCACAAGGCCGACGGCGAACCGGGACCGTACGGCGACCTGAAGGCCGTGCTGCACTTCGTGCCCTGGGGCACCGACGGCGCGTCCCTGGACCTCATGCGGCGCGACCGCTCGGCCGACCCCGGCATGAACGAGCTCCTCATCGTCGCCGCGCTCCAGGCCGCCCCGAAACTCGGCATCGCGCGCGTGTCGCTCAACTTCGCGATGTTCCGCTCGGCGCTGGCCCGCGGCGAGAAGATCGGCGCGGGGCCGGTGCTGCGCGCCTGGCGCGGGCTGCTGGTCTTCCTCTCCCGCTGGTTCCAGATCGAGTCCCTGTACAAGTTCAACGCCAAGTTCCAGCCCCGGTGGGAACCGCGCTTCGTCGTCTACCGCGCCTCGGCCGACCTGCCCCGCATCGGCTTCGCCGCCATGCAGGCCGAGGGCTTCGTGAACCTGGCGCTGCCCCTGCCGGGCTTCCTGCGCCGCCGCTCGGCCAGCCCCAGCCCGTGCGCGCACGGGCTGGCGGAACGAGGCGTCCACGTGGCCTGAGC
>NZ_JBEOWS010000236.1:0-15446 GCF_040296125.1 Streptomyces sp. NPDC002265
AAGCGGGCAGAGGGCAGCAGGGGGAGGGGGGCACGGGCACATGAGCAGAACTCGCTCTGGCCTGCCGGACAACCCTGCACCTGGCGACGGTCCTGGTCTCAGCGCATGACGCTGACCAAGCGCCCTGACACTTTCAAGCAAGGCTCTGCCGCCCAGGACCGGTGTCCCTGAGCGGCAGCCTTGTGGTTGTCGATCTGTGTCTGGAGTGACGTCGTCCGGCTGGAGGGCGGCGTTCGACCTGTACGTAGGGCAGGAGGACCCTGTATGCGCCCTGCCTCTGCCTCCCGCCCGCGATACTGGAAACATGGATGCGGCCACTCCCGACCCCCGCGCCGAGGTGCTGCGGGACCGTTACCGCAGTCGGCTGCCCGAGCGCCTGCAGGAGCTGGACGGACCCACCCGGGGCACTGTCGACCTGCCGCTGCACATCGTCTGGTCCGGGCGGACGAGCTACAGCCTGGACCGTCCGAAGTCCCGCATGACGCTCTACCGGACGGTCCTGGCCGAGGGCCTGCGCGAAGACCTGGCCGCCTTCCTGCACCACCGGCTGCTGGCCGAGCAGTGGCCCGTTCTGCGCCGCCTGGCCAGCTCCTGCATCCGTGAGGTCTGGGAGGACGCCTTCCACGAACTGCCCCGCACCACTGCGACCGGCACGACCGCCGCGTGAAGCTCACCGCGCCCCACGCGCGTCTCCTCGCCGACATCCTCGACATCGGCTCCCCCTAATCCACTGGTCCTCACCGGGGGATACGCCGTACAGGCCCACGGCCTGGTCGGACGCCTCAGCCGCGACCTCGACGTCGCCACCGAGAACCCGGCCTCCGACGGATGAGATCGTCGCCTTCCTCACAGCGGGACTTGCCGCGCGCGGATGGCAGACCACACATGTGCAGACCGACCCGCTCAGCGGCCGGTTCCTCGTCACCGACCCGGACACCGGCGAGGAGTGCGAGGCCGATGTCCTCAAGGAGGCGTTCTGGGCCCGCTGGCCCAGATCCTGACGGCCCTGCCGTCGGCGGTCCGGGCCGTTGGGGCTGGCCTCTGGTGAGTTGCTCGTTAGCTCGTCGTGGACTCAAGCCGCTGTTCCGTCGACAGGCATGTAGTGCCGGATGGGGCCTCGACGTGAGGGGAGTTCGTCTCCGACGGTGATGCCGAGGTGCGGGTAGAGGGCCTGCACTTCGTCCGGGTGGAGCGGGTGGTCTGCGAGAGGCAGCGCGACTTTCCCTGTTCCTCCCGGTTCCTCGGCCCATTCTCCGCCGGCGTCGACGGGCCAAATGCGGCAGACCACTCCACCGGCCACCACGACGAGCAGGCGCAAGGTCGGCCGCCGGTCCTTGGACACGCTCCAGTACCGGCTGTCTGCCTCCCGCTGGACGGCGTCGCTCCGGCCGGTCTCACCGTAGGGGTGGCCGTCCGATCCGGTGCCTCGTTTGTCCTTGGAGCGGTAGATCACCAGGGCGCTGTCCGGCGTCGGCCGACCGGCGGCGGGTGCGGTCAGGGGAGATCTCGTGGTGGCCATGAGAGGGGATCCTTTCTGCGCTGGGCACTGTCGGAAGGGCCGCAGCCCGCTTGGCTACCCGCGGATGCTGCTGCCGGGGCAGGTTGCGTCAGCCGGCCGCGGCCAGGTCTTGTCGAACCATTCGAGGAACGGCACGACGCCGCCCACCTTGGCGATGCGGTCGTGAATCGCCCGCTGGTCGTGTCCGGCGATGAAGTTGCGGCCCGAGGGGGTCTGGCTGCCGCATCCGCAGGCGCACAGAGTCCTGTCGAACGGGGAGTCGACGTACTGGACCGGGTTCTGGCTCTTGCCCACCGGCGCGTCGCCCCCCACGTACGCGTCATACACCGGGTCACCGGACTTGAGGATGGTGCCGTTGACGGTGCGCCGGCCGTCGAGGCCGGCGGCAGTGATGTTGTCGATCTCCACAGCCAGGACGACGATGCCTTTGGCGGTGAACAGCGCGTAGCGCTCGCGGTCGGCGCGGGTGCCGAGCCGCCAGCGGCCTCGTCCCGCTGCGTAGACCTCCTCGTCGGTCAGTCCCGGGCGCCAGCCCGCAGTGCAATTCCCGTACTCGTCTTCCAGGAACGTCCGGTAGTTGCCGAGCGCGATGGTGAGCATGTCCGCCCTTCCGGTCTCCCCGCCAATACTCTTCATGCCGGGTTCGCAAGTCAAAGGTAGGGGCTGTTGCGATACTTCACAACCCCGGGATTCCAAGTATTTCCTGCGGAGGGTGCCTCCACGTCTTTCGTAGGGCGAGGCGTGGGGGGCGGGGTTTGCAGATGGTGCCGTCGCGGCGCATGGCGGACAGTGCGTTGACGCATTGTCGGGCCCGGCGGCACCATCCCCCACATCATCAGCTCGACAGAGGGACCAGCCATGCCGGGCCCGCAGGCCAGCGGCTCTCTTGCAGGACCGCGAAGAAGATGACGGGGCGGGGTGGTGGTGGGTCAGGCCGCCGATGCGGGCGCCGGAGCTTGACCGGCCACGGTGACGCCGGGCTGTGTGTTGTACCGCTGCGGCGGATGTGACCCGATGTGGTGAAGGGGCTGTTGAGAAGCAAGGGCGGAGTCCGACGGGTCGGGTGTGTGACGTCGGATGATCGGCTCGGACCGTTCTGTGTCACCTCGACTGGTGGTGCAGCGTTTTGGCGTGCCGTCGCCTTTTCCTGGGGTGCGGGCCGCTCTCAGCAGGGGGCGCCCGGTAGTCGGCGGACGGAGACGGTGTGGGAACAGCGAACGACCTGGCGCCGGCCCGTGCGGCCTCGGCTGCTGCTGGTGGTGCGGCCGGGCGGGGCTGTGAGGCGGGCGGATGGCGCTGTGCTCGGCTCCGATACCGGGGACGGGGCGTTCGTCTGCCGGGGGGGCAGGCGTGGACGCGCTGGGGATTCGGGGGCGTAGGCCGCCCAGAATGCGCCAGCCCCACGACTCGTACAGTGCGTGAACCTTGGCGTGATCCTGGTCGACGATCAGAGTGGCACGTTCCTTGGCCCGGTCGGCGAGGAGAGCGTCGTGCAGCCGCCGAGCCGTGCCGGCTTTCCGCCGCGAGACGCGGACCAGCAGCTTGCTGAGGGCGAAGGTGGGAGTGCCAGTTCCATCGACCACGTCGGCCGACACTACCGCCCCACCATGAGACGCCGCGCGGGAGAGGGCGCCGTGGGCGTAACCGACGGGCTGGGCCTGGTCGTAGCCCATCGCGCAGCTCCAGCCGGGCCGCGGTGGCTCCAGCCGTCGAGGTTCTTCGCGAACCCGACGGCGCCGCAGCCGGGTTGATGGGGTTGCCTTCGGGTCGCCCTAGGCTGGTGGATGGTCAAGTGGTGCGTGGGTGCCCGCAACTTGTGGCGACCTAGTTGTTGTGGGGGAGGATCAACTGATGACCGTATGCGTGTGCACAGCGTGCCCGTTCCAAGCTGACGATCTCGACGATTTGCAGAGGCACTGACGGGAGACGGGTCACGTCGGCATCTGCAAGAGCGAGGCCGGGCCAGCCAGAGGCAAGCTTACCAAGCGTCTGTTGGTAGCTCAGGGCGTGACCATTACCGCCTTCGGAGCCTCCATCGTGGCGTGCACGTACCTGTACGCCAAGTGGCAGGATGCAGAGGCGGAGAACGCGTACCTGAAGTCACCCAGCGGCGCAGGCCGGAACCTCAAGAATCACGATAAGGGCCGCGACAAGGGATGAGCTGGGGTGCGGCCTGCGCCGTCGATCGGCTACTTCAAGTGCGACATCCTGCGTATATCAGGCGTCCTGCTAACGCAATCACAAGTCAGGCAGAATCGATCCTGCTCGATGCGAAGTTCCTGGTGGAGAAGGTTGCTCTTGGTCGACAACCCGCCTGCTGGGGGCTTCGTCGTCCCGTCACCGCGACTGCTCGACCGTCACAGCCAGGGGGGAAGGGGCTCGCTGTCGCCCAACTCGCCCTGACCACCACCTGCGGGGTGGGAGAGCTGAGGGCGCGTGGGCAGGCCGGCTGCACCCGGCCCCGCCTCTGTCAGCCATTCATGAGGAGACGCTCGCGTTCCGCGGCGACGATCTCCCGTGTCAGCTCGGCGTCGGTGATGTCGAACGCTTCCGGGGCGCTGTCGGCGGTTGCGGAGACGCGGGCGACCTCCGCGAAGAGTTGGTTCTTGCGTGCGAGGATCTCGATGATGCGCTGGTCGACGCCCTCTTCGGAGAGCAGTCGGTGTACCTGTACCGACTCCAGCTGTCCCATCCTGTGGGCGCGGCCGATGGCCTGCCACTCGGTCGTGGGCTTGAGCTGGGGCTCACAGATCACGACGACGGACGCGGACTGAATGTTCAGGCCGACGCCGCCTGCCACGATCTGCGCGACGAGGACGGCCCCGTGCGGGGCTCGGGAGAAGTCGTCGACCATGCTCTGTCGCGTCGCGGCGGGTACGGAGCCGGTCAGGGGTCCGAACACCTTGCCCGGCAGATGCGACGCCACTGCGTCGAGGACGTCGCGGAAGTATGAGAAGACCAGCACCTTGCGTTGGTTCTCCTCCGCCTCCGCGACGATGTCGGTGAGGCGCTGCATCTTCTCGGACTCGGCTCCGGCGCGAAGGGCTGCCTGGCGCATGGCCATGAAGTTGCTGTCGAGGACGGCCGCTCGGTAGTGCTGCTCATCGGCGCGGGACATCGGCAGCCACTCGTCGATGTCCAGCCGTTCCGGGAGCTCAGTGAGGACGTCTTCTTGGTTGCGACGCAAGTACGCCGGGGCTACTTGCTTGCGGAACTGACGAGGGGAAAGCTCCGAGGCGTCGACCGGAAGGTCCGGCCGGAGGTAGCCGATGAGATTGCGGAATTCCTCGATTCGGTTCTCCAGCGGGGTGCCGGTGAGCAGCACTGCTCGTTCGGAGCGCCGGATCAGGGCCGTGGAGCGCTGGGTGCGCTTGGCGAGGGGATTTTTGATGTAGTGCGCTTCGTCGAACACCAGGCATGCCGGTTCGGCGCGTTCGGGGATCCGGCTGTCCAGCCATCCGAGGATGTCGTATGTGGTGACCGCGACTCCGCCGCCGCGGATCCAGGACCTCAGCGCGTCGTCGCGTGAAGGTCCGTGGAGGCGGTATGCCCGCAGGGAGGACTTGGCCTGGACTTCGCGCACCCAGTTGGTTACGACCGCGGCCGGGCACACGACCAGGAAGTGGGAGGATCCCTTGGCGCGCAGGTGGGCGAGGACCGCGAGGGATTCGACCGTCTTGCCCAGGCCCATCTCGTCGCCGATGACGACCTTCCGCTGCACGATCGCGAAGCGGGCGCCGAAGGACTGGTATCCGCGCAGAGACGCCTTGAGATGCGTGGTGTCGAGGGTGAGTTCGCGGACCGCCTCGACGATGTCGGCCGACAGGTCGCCTTGGCTCTTCTCGGCGTCGTCGGCGAGGAATCCGAGTTCCGCGAGCATCGCGTAGTAGTCGGCCGGCCGGGCGAGGAAGTCCTCCCAGGGGTCGCCACCCGCGGCGGCGTTCCCGTGGCCGAGCGCTGCCCCGCGTCTTTCGACGGCGGCCAGTGCGGTACGCAGTTCGGCGACGGGGCGAGATTGGGGGATGAGCACCACGTGGGAGGTCTGGGCCTGAAGGTTATGGAGGAGCGGTCGTACCGCGTCGGCGGCGGCGAGGTCTGCCGTCGCGCTGCGGATCGAGCGCGCCGCGTCCCAGGCCCGCATCGCCGTGAGGAGCTTCGTGGTGGCCTGCGAGCGGTTCTTGATGTCGATGCGGATCGGCATCTCGTCCATCGTGGTCTGCCAGATGGTCTGCGCGGCGCCGACCATCCGGTTGCCCGTCGTGTCCCCGACTCCCGGGAGAGACCGGATCCGTGACTGCTGGTCGAGGACCTGCCCTACGGTCCTGATTCCGGCGTCGATCAGCGCTGTGATGCGTAGTTGGCCGCTGGTCGCCTCCTTGAGCCGTTCGACGGGGATCTCTGCGACCAGCTTGCGCACCTCGGCCTGCCGGACGGCGTTGCCTGCGGTGGTGACGGCCTTCTTGAACTCGCTTTCGCGGTGCAGGGCCCGGTCGATCGAGGTGATCGCGTTCCTGGCGGCATCCAGTTCATGCCGTGCGACGAGTTCGGGGCGGGTGCCGAGGTGGTGACGGAAGCCGACCCGTTCGTCGAGGACGTCCGAGGGCCTTGCCGCCGGGACGGCCTTGCTGTCGTGGGCCGCCAGGCTTTCCAGCTGGGGTATGAGCCGGGTGCTCTTGATCTCCTCCTGGAGGGCCAGGAGGGAGGTGGCAGCCTGCTCGGCTTCCTTCTTGCGGTTCTTGCCCGCGAAGATGCGGCGGGCGCCGAACAGGGCGCGCACGGCCGTCAGTGCCTGTCCGGCGTCGTCGGTCAGCCGGCGGATGCTCTGCTGGGTGTCGACTGCGATCACGGGAAGGGCTTGGCGGCGGGCCAGGGCGGTCATCAGTCCGGCATCGGAGGGCGAGACCTGCAGGGCGCGCCATGAGGTGGTGGTCTTGGTTCCGAGCGAGACCACACGGTCGAGGAGCTGCCTGGCGGCGTCCTCCGCCGCTGCCTCGACGGGCTCACGCCGCTCGGCGATGCCCGCAGCGAGCTTGTGCCAACCGCTGACTGTGTCCAGCTCATCACGCAGGTGATGACGTGCTTCTCGCTCCATTGCCCCCGCCGACTCGCAATACCCCTGAGAAGATTAGCGACCCGAGTCGATCAAGTCGACTGGATCACGACATCGCCGGAACGCCCGAGTAACGTCCGGCAGCTGCCAAGCGGAGGTTGTGCACGTGTTGCTGGAGGAGCTCAAGCCGGGTCTGCGGATCGAGGGACTGATACCGGCGGAGGTTGTCACGCTCATCGCCGCCCAGCCGCACGGCGGGAACGCGGTCGAGTTGACCTTCAAGACCGCGGGGGGCGCTCTCGATCAGCAGATCGTCTTCCGGAGGGACGAGGGCAGGCTCGACATCGCGCGCAGCGGCAGTCGCGCCTTCGACGCAGGCGTGCGCGACTTCACGTTGGCCGCCGAGGCTCAGCGGATCTCGCTGGCCGGCCTGTTCGACCCGATGCTGGCCGTGGCGACCAGCGACGTCCAGCCGCTCCCGCACCAGATCCGCGCCGTGTACGGCGAGCTCCTGCCCCGAACCCCGCTGCGCTTCCTGCTCGCCGACGACCCGGGCGCGGGAAAGACGATCATGGCAGGGCTCTACATCAAGGAGCTGCTGTTGCGCGACGACGTCAGCCGGTGCCTCGTCGTGGCTCCGGGAGGCCTGGTCGAACAGTGGCAGGACGAGCTCTTCTTCAAGTTCGGCCTCCGTTTCGACCTGTTGACGAGCCAGCTCGCCGACACCCAGCTCCATCTCAATGTCTTCGAGGCCCACCCGCTCCTCATCGCCCGCATGGACCAGCTCTCCCGCAACGAGCACCTGAAGACGCAGCTGCGGGAGACGGACTGGGACCTGATCGTCGTGGACGAGGCGCACCGCATGGGGGGTCACTACTTCGGCGGCAAGGCGGAGAAGACCAAGCGATTCCAACTCGGTGAGATGCTCGGGGAGATCACGCGTCACCTGCTCCTGATGACCGCGACCCCGCACTCGGGGAAGGAGGAGGACTTCCAGCTCTTCCTCACCCTGCTGGACCGTGATCGATTCGAGGGCCGTCAGAAGCAGAGCACCGATGTCGGCGGGATCATGCGACGCATGATCAAGGAGGACCTGCTCACCTTCGACGGCAGGAAGCTCTTTCCCGAGCGACTGGCGGAGACCGTCCCCTACGAGCTCACGGCACTCGAGTACGACCTGTACGAGGATGTCACCCACTATGTCCGAGAGGGGATGAACCGCGCCGACCGTATCGGAGGCACACGCAAGAACACCGTGGGCTTCGCACTCACCGTGCTGCAGCGCCGACTGGCCTCCAGCCCCGAGGCGATCTACAAGAGTCTCCTGCGGCGGACCGAGCGCCTGGAACGCAGGAAACAGGAGATCCTCGACGGCACCTGGCGCGAGAACCTGCCAGCCGTGGACCTTGCCTCCTTCGACCACGACGACTTCGACGCCCAGGCGATCGAGGAGATCGAGGAGGAACTCCTCGACGCCGCGACGGCGGCACAAACGGTCGACGAGCTCGATGCCGAGCTTGTCGAACTGAGACAGTTGGTGCGCACGGCGCAGCGGGTCCGTGAGACAGGCACGGACCGCAAGTGGACCGAGCTGTCCGCCCTCTTGAGGGACCACGCGCTGGTGACGGACGCCGAGGGATACCCGCGCAAACTGATCATCTTCACCGAACACCGCGACACCCTGAGCTACTTGCAGGCCAAGATCAGCTCGCTGCTCGGGACGGCCGACGCCGTCAAGGCCATTCACGGCGGCGTACGCCGGGCGGAACGCCGCCAGATCACCGAGGAGTTCACCAGGAACCGCGACGTTCGCATCCTGCTGGCCACCGACGCCGCGGGCGAGGGCCTCAACCTGCAGGCCGCACATCTCATGATCAACTACGACCTGCCCTGGAACCCCAACCGGATCGAACAGCGCTTCGGCCGCATCCACCGCATCGGTCAGGAAGAGGTCTGCCGGCTCTGGAATCTCGTCGCCTCCAACACCCGCGAGGGCGAGGTCTTCACCCGGCTGCTGGAGAAACTGGAGCAGATGCGCCAGACGTACGGCGGGAAGGTCTTCGACGTCCTGGGCGAGGCGTTCGCCGACACCCCACTGCGAGACCTCCTCCTCGACGCGATCCAGTACGGTGAGCAGCCGGCTGTGAAGGGCAGGATGCGGGAGGTCATCGACAGCACCGTCGGAGACGGCCTCAAGAATCTCCTGGACGAACGTGCGCTCGCTTCGGAGCACCTCTCGAATGCCGACCTCCGTGTTCTGCGCGAAGCCATGGACGATGCCCGCACCCGGCGGCTGGAGCCGCACGACATCGAATCGGCCTTCAAGGAGGCCTTCACCCGGCTCGGCGGCCGCATCGTCAAGCGGGGGCCCGGCCGCTACGAGATCGTCCACGTCCCGCAGCACGTCCGGTCGGCGGGCAACGGTCCCATCGCCACCAAGTACGACCACGTCACCTTCGACCTCGGCCACATCCAGCCCGACGAGCGCACCCACGCCGATCTGCTCGCCCCCGGCCACCCCCTTCACGACGCCGTGATGGCGGAAACCGTCCGGCAGTTCGGAGGCGCCCTCAACCGGGGCACCATCCTCGTCTCCGCCGCTCTCGGCGCGCCCCACCTCCTCGTCGGGGTCGTCGAAGAGATCGTCGACGGTACCGGCGAGTCGGTGGCCCGACGGTTCTCCTACGCCTACGTCGACAGCAACGCCACCGTGCGCCCGGCCGGTCCCGCGCCCTACCTCGACTGCGCCGCGGCGCCCGACGGTGCGGCGACCGACATCGTGCGCGGACTGCCCTGGCTGGCAGATGCCGAGTCCGAAGCGACCAGCTGGATCATCGCCCACCGGCTCCCCGCATACCTAGCCGAGGTCCAGCCGCGCCGCCTGGCCGAGCTGATCAAGACCCGGGAACTGGTGACCAAGCGCTTGACCTCGGAGCGTGAGCGGCTGCTCCTCGATGCCGCGGCTGCCTCCGAGAAGGAACGGAGAGGAGAGAAGCCCAAGGAGTCTTCGGAGAGTCTCCACCGAAAGGCCGTCGAGCTCGATGGGCGCCTGCGCAAGCGACTCGACCTGCTCGAGCAGCAGCAGCAGATGTCGACGAAGCCACCGCATCTCCTCACCGCTGCACTGGTATTGAGCCCTGCCGATCTCCCCTTCTGGGCCTGAGCCAGTTGGCCGGCGGAGGATGGGGCAGGTGCTGCTTCTGCAGAGAAGGCGGGCGGTGGGCGGGCGTCGGTCGGGTGTGTCGGCGTTGTGCGTGGGGAGCAACCAGGACGGTAACGGGCCCCCGGTCCTGACCGTGATGATCCGCGCTACTGCATAGCCCGTCGCAGGTGCGGGGCACCATCCTTCGATGGTCAAGATGGCGTTCGCGGCAAGGGGACCACCCCCGCAGCCTTGCCGCCGACGGGCAGAAGCGTGCCGCGATCGCAGCGCCACGGCCGAAGATCACGCCGACGTGCTTAAAGGGGGCAAGCCATCTCATACCTAATTTTTGGCACTTGGTCGCCGCGCGCCGCGCGCCGCGCGCCGCGCGGTCGCGAACGCCAGGCCCCGGCGGTGACCGGCCGCCCGGTGAGCCGCTCGGTGCTCGGCTACCCTGCGGTCTCACGAGGAGCCGCCAGGTGGGACCGCGCCGGGGCGGCACCCGGTGGGACGGGCTACTCCACGAAGTACGAGTCGTGTTCGTCGAGGAACCTGGCTCGCTCCTCATCCGTGGCATGGGCCAGCTGCGACAGTCCCTCGAAGTACTTCTCACGCGGTGCGCCCGGTGCGAAGAGCAGCAGCATTTGAGCCGGCGCGTCGGAGTCGTTGCGGTAGGCGTGAAGTCCACCCTGCGGCACGTGCAAGAAGTCGCCCTTCTGCGCGTCGACCCACTCCTCGCCGTTGAAAAGGCGAACGGTTCCGTCGAGGATGAAGAACGACTCCGAGATGGACCGATGGAAATGCGTCTTGGGGCCGCCTGCCTTCGGACTCATCTCGACTCGGTAGAGTCCGAACTCGCCTCGTGTGGTGGCTGTGGTCGCAAGATAGTGGATGGCGTCCTTGCCGGGCTCGCCGAGATTGGGTCCGGTGCTCTCCGGCCGGAAATTCGCGCTGATCTCGCCGCCATCTCCGAAATACACCTGCTTCGGGTACGACATGTACACCATTCCCTACGTATGCTTGACGCGACGTTGCATTGAGGGGGCGTGTGCAGGTCACCCCTCACAAGGGAGACCGGGTGCGACCACCATTTGTGACACGTCGCATCACCGCAGTTCCATGATCTCACGCGCGCAGTCGTTCCGTCAGTTCAGGTTCGAGTCCTGGTATCCCAGCCAGTCGGGCGCCGCCCACCCGGCGCCCGATCGACCCCGTCCAGGAGGCCCGGTCGGGTGACGGCGCAGAGTCTGTTCCCGGGCGCCGGCGGACCACCGGCACGCGGCAACGCAAGGAGCCGAGCCGGCGAGGGCGTTGAAGCCGGCGTGCGGCATCCGCGCCTTTGGTACCGCGGTGCGGTGAACGCCGAACACCGCCGTGCGCCCGGGGTCTCAGGGGTCCTCCCCGCCGACGCGGGGGTGCTCCGCTCGCCCGCAAGGTCGACGACAAGCTCGCCACGTCCTCTCCGTCGACGCGGGGGTGCTTCGGACATCGCGAAGGTGGCCGCGCTCCAGGCGCAGTCCTCCTCGCCGACGCGGGGGTCCCAAGGACGCCGTCCAGCGCGTGATGACGCAAGAACACCACCCTCAAGCGCCAGATCCGGCAACTCACCGGTGAGCGCCGAAGCCTGGAAGACCGGTTGAAGGGGGCAGGCGAGAACAACCGCTTCCTCGACAAGCGTGCCGCCGAACTCGAAGCCCAGCTTGCCGAGCTGTTGACCCAACGCGGGGCCATGGATCTGCCTTGACGCTCCGTAACTGCCTCGGCGGCCAGACGGTGTTCGTTCCCGGTGCAATGTCTCTCTACCGGGGCTGACCGTTCACGTTGTCCTCGAACAGTTCCCGGGTGCGGCGCAGCAGAGCCTGCCGTACGTCGTCCGGTGACAGGACCCGCAGTGGTGTGGCCAGGCTGAGGAGGTACCTGGCGAGCCCGTCCGCGTCGGGGCCGCCGATGTCGACGATGGTGGCGTCGGGACTTTCCGGGCGGTGGGTGCCGACCGTCTGCGGGATCAGCCGTAGCGCCTGGTCCATGGGCAGCGGGAGGCGGATCGTCACGTAGAGCGGGTAGGCACCGGTCGCGATGGAGCGGGAGACAAGCAGAGCCGGGTCAGGTGGGTCGACGAGCTCCACCGGGCGTCCGGTCGGCTGTATCTGGCCCACCCTGTCGGCGCGGAAGGTACGCCACTCCTCCCGTGTCACGTCGCGGGCGACGAAGTACCAACGGCGTCCGGTGTGCACCAGGCGGTACGGGTCGACATCCCGGACAGTGGCCTTTCCCATGCGGTCTCCATACGACAGGCGGCAACGCTCCGCCCGGCGACACGCGCCGGCCAGTTCCACCAGCATGCCGGGCGCGATCTGCGGCGCGTCGGGCCTTGTGGTGTGAACAAAGGCGGCGTCCATCTCGCCCAGCCGGTCCGCGATCCGGCTGGGCAGAACCTGTCGCAGTTTCAGCAGAGCGGACAGCGCGGCCTGGTCGCCGCCGAGAACGCCGCTGAGCGCGGCCTCGCGCAGCCCGACGGCCACGGCGAGCGCCTCTTCGCCATCGAGGAGCAGCGGCGGCACCCGGGATCCGGCGCGCAGGCGGTAACCGCCCCATGGCCCGGGATCGGACTCGACTGCGTAGCCGAGTTCCCGGAGCCTGGCGATGTCGCGGCGCACCGTGCGCTCGGTGACCGCCATGTGGTCGGCCAGTTCGCCGCAGGTCCACGACGGGCGTGCGGACAGCAGTGAGACCAGTCTCAGCAGGCGGGCGGATGTGCTGATCACATCGTGAAGTGTCCCGCATGACCAGGACCGAATCTGTCCTGGTCCCGTCATAGCGTCTTCCCCATGAGTACCGAAAACACGTCCGCACCCGCGATCCGCTACGCGGCCGTCACCTTCGACTGCCCGGACCCCGCCGAAATGGCCCGCTTCTACGGCGAGGCCCTCGGCCTGCCCGTCGCCTACTCCAGCGACGACTTCATCCTGCTCGGCAAGGAGGGCTCGGCCGGACTGGGGTTCAACCGGCTGGCCGACTACAGGCGCCCCACCTGGCCGGACCCTTCTCAGGAGAAGCAGGCCCACATCGAACTGGGCGTCGACGACCTGGAGTCCGCGCGGGCTCACCTGCTGGCTCTGGGTGCTGTCGAGCCCCCGACCCAGCCCCAGCCCGACCGATGGAGGGTCCTGCTGGACCCCGCCGGCCACCCGTTCTGCATCACCACCCTGGTCTGAACATGATCGGCAGACTGATGACCATGACCGCGCACCCAGGCAAGGGCGGCGCACTCGCCGCCGTCCTGCTCAGGGTCGCGGACAGGCTGCACAGCTTCCCCGGCTGCGAGATCTACCTGATCAGCCAGGACACAGCAGACCCGGACACGGTGCACGTCACCGAGGTCTGGCAGGACGAGGCCAGTGCGCAGGCCGCCCTCGCCGCTCCGCCGCGCGCCGACGGCCCCAGCCCCGCAGAAGTCCTCGCGCTGCTGTCGTCCCCACCGCACCGCACAGACCTCACCGTCCTGGGCGGAGTAGGCCTCCCCACTGCCGACGGCCAGCCCTGACAAACGCTCCTGATCGCAGGAATGGCCCGCTCGGAGGTCATTCCTGCGGCCGGGTCGCGCGCGACCGGCCTCTGGGCGCGGGGGTGGCCGCGGCGCTGGTGACGACTGTGGTCATCGCGATCGGCCTGGAGGACTGGCAGCAGGAACGTGGGCTGTACCGTCCGCCCGCGCTGACATGCAGCGTCGTTGCCGTCACCGCCGGTCCCGGCCGTCCCGCCCCTCTGTCGTCCATCGGGCCCTTCGGGCGGCCTCGGCGGCACGGTGGATGTGCAGGGGCAGCGCGACGGGTTGACCGCCCTGTCTGCCGGGCTTGCGCGCTGCCGTCTGCGGCAACTGAAGTGCAACGGCTCGGCAGCCGCAGGAGCACTGTCAGCCGACGACGTGGTTGAAGAACGGCACCGCGACGCCGGCGGCGGCGGCCCCCGTGAGGAACGCCTGTGCCAGAACCGCTCCAGCGAGGACGGCGAGTACCCCTGCGCCGATACCGACAAGCAGCCCCATGAGAAGGATCAGTGCCGCACGCATCGACAACAGAGGACCGTTCATTTCCGACTCCTAGAGCAGGGGAGCGGCTGCTGTTCGCCGCTCATCCACAGCCACCTTCGAAGTGACCCGGGGTGTTGCGGAACGGAAACGGCGGCTGTTTCCACAGATGGCAACACTTGTCCCGGCTGCTTTGTCCCCGGAGCCCAGCGCTGGCGGTCACAGTAGGAACGTACGAGAACGCCTCGCACGAGGAGGGCATGTGCACGCAGATGAACGCTGGGCCGGCAGCGACGGCGGTCCGGGGGCGCCGTTCGAGGACGTGGAGGATGTTGCCGGGCTGGGCCCCCTCCCCGACGATCTGCAGCCCGAGGTCCGCGACTTCGTATGCGCGATGCGTGGTCTGTTCAAGCCGACCGGGAAGACGCTTCGGCAGTTCGCGGCGTACCACCACTTCAGCGCGCCCTCGGTGTCCCGGTATCTGAGCGGCAAGCGCCTCCCGGACAAGAACTTCATCGACGCCCTGTTGAAGTCTGCCTGCAAGGCTCACGATGTCGATCTCACCCCCGATGTGCAGGGCTACGCCTACCGCCTGCACCGTGAGGCGCTCCTCGCTCAACAGCCCGGCCGCTACCGGCTGCAGATGGCAAGCGACGAGCTGGAGGAGGCGATTTTGCAGAGGGAACAGGCTGAGCTGCAGATCCGGGATCTGCAGCTCAGTGTTTCCGACCAGAAACACGAGCTGAACCGGCTGGAGCGGCAGAAACGCGAGATCGAGCGCGATGCTGCCGAAGAGCGGGGCCAGACGGCAGCGGCGATCGAGGTCTACCGCGGCCGGCAACGGGACCTCGAGGAGCAGTGCGATGAGCTGCGCGAGGAGATCGGCCGCCTGGAGGCGGAACTTGCGCAGGCCGAGCGTGACCGTGACGACGCACGGGTCCGCTGCACGGAACTGGAGCGAGAGATCGCCAGTGTCGAGGAGGACGTTGAGCGCGAGGCACTCGAAGTGCAGGTCAAGGAGGCGCGGCAGAACATGGCAGACGCTTCCGACCTTGCCGAGGAGCGCCTCGTGGAACTCCGCCATGCGGCGCAACAGGCAGAGAGCCTTCGTGATGAGGCGGCCCGCGATGCGCAGGTCAAGCGTGCGCAGGCCGACGCGATGCTCGAGGAAACTCGAACTAAGGCCGCGCAGGCTGCCGCAGACCTCGAGACGAACCTGGCCAAACGCCGCGAGCAGTCCGAGCGCGACCTGGCAGCACGTCAGCAGAAGGCCGAGAAGCGCTTGGCAGAGATCGAGCACCGCGCGGAGCACCTCCGCTTGGAGGCTGAGAAGCTGGCCACCGATGCCGAGCGTCGTGCCCGCAACACCGTGGAGGCGGCACAGCGCCAGGCAGATGACATTGCTGCCGGGGCGGCTCCCTCCACCCTCCCGACGCCGGAACCGCGGCATACACCGCAGCCCCAAATCCAGGAGGTCGGCGAACCCTCGTGGTTCGCAGAGGCCTGGCCGCCGACCAGGACACCGAAGTGACATGGGGTGCTGAGTGTTCGGCGGCCGAACGTTACGGTAGCGGGCATTGCCGGGAACGAGGCGACGGGCCTGCGCGGCATCCCGACCGTTCCCATGTCAGCCACTCGCGCACGACGCCGGGGTCGGTGGCGGGGAGGACTTCATCAAGTCCAGTTTCAACGCCACCGTCGACGCAAC
>NZ_JBEOWS010000237.1:0-15441 GCF_040296125.1 Streptomyces sp. NPDC002265
GGGGCCCGTTCTCTCATGCCCGCGACCGCACCCGAACCTCCGTCCAGACCATCACCGCTGCCGCCCGAACAAGATCCGGTTTGCCACAACGCACTTACAAGATTTTCGTAGCTGGTGATCGCTCGGGTGCGGTTGTTAGCTGAGCAGGATGCGTTGGCGGAGGAGGCGGTGTCCGGCGCGGCCGTAGGTCTGGCGTTTGATGAGTTTGATCTTGTTGTTGACGCCTTCGGTGCGGCCGTTGTGCCAGGGCAGGGCGAGGGCGTGGTCGACGCCTGTGCGGTCGCGTTCGAGGCCGTTGGCGTAGGCGTGCAGGAACGGTAGGTCCGCGGTTCGGACCCGGGTGATCCAGCCGGTCAGAGCCTCGGCATTGGCCGGCTTCGGGGTGAGCAGGGCGGCAAAACCGGTCACCGCGTCCGCCAGGGCGGTCATCTCCGGGCAGGCCCCGGCGAGTTGGTCGCGCAGCACGAGCTGGTCTTCGCGCAAGTGGTCGGGGCCGGTGAGCAGGAGGCGGGCGGCCTTGCGCGGGGAGAGACTGGCGTGGTCGGCCTCGACCCTGCCCTGGTTGATGTACCGGACCAGGAGGTTAGCGCTGCCGGTGTAGCCGAGTTCCTTGATCTCCCGTAGGAGGTGGGTGACGGGCACCGCGGGGTCCTCGGTGCGGCGTCGGCGCAGGTGGTTGCGGTAAGGATCGACCAGAGTGGGCCGGTACTGCGGTGCCCTCACCAGGCGTTCGGGCTCGCTGTGACGGGCGTAGCGTTTGACGGTGTTCAGGGCGAGACCCAGGCGGCGGGAGCATTCCAGCATGCCGACGCCGGCATCGAGTAGCTGGTGGACCTGCTGCCACCGCTCGCGGGTGGTCGCGGCGCGGGTGCTCTCCCGCAGGGGCGGGCCGGCCTTGGCCCAACAGGCGCTGTGGGCCCTGATCTCGTTTGCCGCCGCCTCGGCCAGGCCGTGCCACAGGTGCCAGCGATCGCAAACCTGCACGATGGCGGGGTCGGCGTCCGTGGTGGCCTGCGCGAAACCCCCGGCCCCGTCCCGGCAGATGACTTCGATGCCGAGGTGGTCCTTCAGCCAGGCGGTGACGGTCTCCATCTTCCGGTCGGGCAGCACCTCGATGCGCTCGCCGGTGACGGCGTCGATCAGGATGGTGGCGTAGCGGTGGCCCCTGCGCAGGGCGAACTCGTCGATGCCCAGCACCCGCGGGACGGGCCGGGCCGGCAGGGTGATGCGCATCAGGCAGTTCAGCACGCACGCCCAGGACAGCACCTGGTGCAACACGCCCAGCATCCGGGCCCCAGCCGATCCGGCCAGCGCGACGGCGACCGCGTCGACCACTTTCTGCAGGGCAGGTGTGCGGCGCTGGTAGCGCCGTGTCAGCCCGGTGACCTGCTCGGCGAAGGTGACCTTCTCGCAGGCCGGGTTCTCGCAGTACAGGCGGCGCACCGATAAGTCGATCACGACCGCGCGGCCGCCGACCGCCTCGTCGGCGACGTGTCGCTCGTAGCGCGAATGCACCCAGTCCGATACCTGTCCGCACGCCGGACACGCCGCTTCGGCGTCATCCCAGGTCCGGGCCGTGATCCTCAGCAGATCCCTGCCGACCTCCACCCCTTCGACCTGCACCGCGGCCAGCTGCGGCAGCAGGTCCCTCACCACGACGACACACACAATCAGCCTGCCACCGCCAACCAACTGACACCACAGGCTAGTTGAAGCGATCACCAGCTACGAAAATCTTGTAAGAGCCATCTTTCAGACACACCCGATTCCGTCACTTTCGGAGTGTGGTGGGTTATTGCGCACAGACTGGGATATGGCCACCCGATGGAATCTCAACCATGACGCGGTGATCGAGTTCGTTGGCGAGTAGCTGGGCGAATACGAGGCCGGCTCGGGGGTTGCCGGTGTTGGTGATGAGGAAGTCGGAGTTACTCATGCTCCAGATGACTCCGGTAGCGCCGTCTCGGTGAGCGCTCAGTGCGTGGAGGTGGTTGCGCACGTGCTCGGCTGACTGTCGCACGAGGTCACGGAGCTCTTCGTTGACCAGCCCGGCGGGTTCCTGCTGTTGTTCGTTGCCCATAGCCAGCGGTTGCAGCACCAGTTCGGCAAATCGTGCCATGGTGTATTTGTCGCCGAGCAGGCTCGGCACGGAGAAGGGGATCCGGTGCCGGATTGGCTTCACTGGCAGGTTCTGCCATGCCCCTCCCCAGGCAATGCCAGGCGCCTCCGGGATTTTTTCGACATCTGCCCCGTCAAGTGTCGATGACGTCCCCGGCGCCGCAGACCTGCTGTTGGCGGCGACTGGAGCGGGGGGCGGTGTTTCCACCGGTGTCGGCGGCACGGTCGACGAGGTGGTTTCGGTTGGACTCAGCGATTCAACAGCTGATGGTGCTGTGAACTGAGGTGGTGCGTTGCGCTGGGAGCCTTGGGGGAGCCATGTCTGCAGCTGGGTCTCAAGACGGGCGATGAGCGCTTGCTTGGGGTCTAGCTGCTTACCCCCTGTCCCTGCCGAGGCAGACGATGGACCCTTTTGCGTCTCAGCGTCTTGCTGGCCGGAACGGAAGTGTGTAAGAAGGACGTCATCCACTCGTGCATATGCTTCTGTACCTGGAGTCAGATTTTTTCGCTGGTATTCTTTGAGGAGCTGCTCACTCAGCACGTCCGTGTGCCCGTTTTGCGTGAATGCGAATCTGACTTGCGTATTGTACTGCGTTTTGGATCCTGCAGCGGTTTGAGTGTCGGTAGCAGAAAGGCGTTGCAGAAGTGCGTTCTCGATGACCAGTCCGTTAGGGTCGAAGACCGCAGCGCGCGCGCGTGTGAAGGCATGGCTAGGTGCCTGGAGGGTGATATTATCGGAAGCTTGCAGGTCAACCCAGAAGACGCCGGAAGCAGTGGAGGTTGCTGCGAAGGCGTGGCCTATTCCTGTGGATCTTTCAACGAGTACGATGGCGCTGGCACCGTTGCCAGCTTCAATCAGTGCAGCTGTTACAGCCTCCAGATCTGACACTTGGGCCCACCCGGTGTGCGAAGCCGTGCCGGGCGCTTTCCCCAACAATGCGGCACGGGAGAGTGTATCCGGAAAATCGTTTGGGAGCAGGGCTTCAACCGCTGTTCTATTAGCGGGGTACAGATTTTTGATGACTGCTTTCGCGAGCGGTATGCAGCCGATCAAAGTCGGATTTTGTGTGAACTGATGCCTTGTCAAGCCAAACTGACCGAGGGCTTCTTGAAGTGCAATATCCACCACATTGCGCAGGTCTTCGGGTCTTACTGATTCTGGCTGAAATTCTGTTGCCGAGAACTCCTCGATCACTTGCGTAAGAGATGCGATTTCGCGGTCATACAAGAGGCGCAGGTGACTTGCGATTTGTTCATAGTACTTGCGGACATTTCGGAGTTCAGGTCGGGATTCAGCACCAAAAAATCTCAGTTCGAGTAGTATCAAGTCAATGCCGGCGCCTGTTCTGTCGATCTCACGGAAGCTTGTAACGCCGTCGAAAGCTTCTTCAGGGTTGATCGGTTCGCTCTCGCGTGCCGGATTCAAGGCGTCATCGAGATATTCCCTTAGAGTCTGCCCTTCGTCCGCTATCGGCAAAACGTCAATGAGAGACTGATTTTCCAACTTTTCAATCTTTGCATTAAGAACAAAGCTTGCCGCACGATTAAGCGCGGCAAAGTGGTCCTCCATTGCGCGAACGATGTCGTTTGATTTGAGAATCAGGTAATCTCTGATGCGGGAGCTGAAGGATGCGCATATTGTCGAAGGCCAAGTTCGGCTGACCACAGGGGTGAAGTTCTTCCGGACCGCCTCTTGCTCCGGATTGGTAGCATCTGCATAGTAATGACGCAAGGCGGCTGCAAGGTGCGTGTAGACGAGGGCGGTGTAACCCGCAAGTATGTTCGCTTCGTTGTTGAGGAACCGGTCACCTTCAGGAAATCCCTCAACTTCTTTGACGAAGTCAACAAATTCTATTCCTGTGCGGCTGCCGAATTCTAGGCCGTGCTTGAGATTGTTCATTGCGATCCGGACAACTGGATTAACCGTCCGCGCGCGACCCGTTTTTTCAGTCAAACTAAGAAACTCGAGCAGGCCAGATAGGGGCACGCCTGCAGTAAAGTGAATGCTTAGTTTTTCCTCTGACCATTGAGGATCTTTCTTTCCTACGACGACAGCATCAGGAGCGGTGGCCGTGAATCCGTCAGCCTCGGGGAACACTTCGGACAGTCGCTGCTGACGCCCAGATGGTATGTTGCTGAGCTTCAACAGGATTTGCTCGGCCGCGCTGAAGACTTCGTCTCTATCACGTCCAGCTGTTTCTTTGGAATGAACTCGCATGGGCTCGGTGGCGATTTCGACAATTTTTCGGCCATCTGGTGCGAGATCCGCTACCAGGCGCAACGACGATGAGGACGCCAACTCCTTCACATTGGTCAGAACCTGGAAGTCCGTTTCGAGTTCCATGCCAAGCATGCCGTAGCCGGTGCTGGTGGGGGCTGATAGTTGGACTTGCGCGGGGTGGTCAGATTGTGGTGGGAGTAGGAGGGCCGCGGTGTCGGTGGCGAGTCCGCTGCCGTCGATGGTGCGTCGGGTGCCATCGATGATGATCATGCGTGTTCCACGGCCGGCGCGTATTGGCCGATGCCCGGGAAGGGTTTGTGGCTGCCGGGTTGTCTGAAAGATCTCGTCGGTGGTGGGTTCCTCATAGATCTCGACATAGGGGGTGGGAATTCTCTGGGGATCGATGTGTGCGATCTTCGGTTGGCCAGTAGTGATTTCTGTGCCGAGGTTCATGTAGAGCGAGACGTGACCGAGGTTGTTGGCTTTTTGCTCCAGGAGCACGGCCACGCTGCCGACGGGGGCCTGGCCGAGGGGGCCGACGATGTCTTGCATGGAGGCGACCGGTGTCGAAGTTCCACCGTAAGCCAGCCGGTGCTCGGGACGGTCGGAAGTGACGTGTCGGTCGTCGAGGGCGGTGGCCGGTCTGATCCCTGCGGGGAACAGACCGTGGAGTACGGCTTCGGCGAGTTCGACACAGTTCTCCAGTGTCGGCTGGAGTTTTGAGCGCTCCAGTACCTTGCGCACGAAGGCGCCGAGATCCTTGTGCGACAGCGGCCGAGGGACTGAAATGAGCTCGTGGCGGTGCAGGATCAGCGCTTCCAGGGCCCAGGGTTTATCGGCGAGTTTCATGATTTTCTGCGAGCCCACCGACGTGAGGGCCTTTAGTACCTGACCCCGCTCCAGTTCGCGCGGAGGGTTTTCGAGAGCCTGTCGAAAAACCTTCCCGACCTTGTTCACATGCGCCATATATTGGTCGAAGTCCTCGACCGTCAGGCTGTCCAGGAGCAACTGGCTTCCTGACGCAGTCTCGAAGCAGATCTCAGCCAACACTGCAGATTGCACTAGAATTCACCCCAACTTACTTTCATACGCTTGTGCTGATCTGTCACAGCCCCTATGCGGTCGGACCGCTTTCACCCGCATGCGATAGGGCACTAGGGTGTGACAGGTAAAATATGCAATGCATCCACCCTCATGTCGCATATCTCTGCCCTACTGCGCATAACATGTGCCCGACAGGTAGCTGATAATCCGAGTGAGACGTCAGGCGGGTGTGTCAATTTAGTACTGCAACGGTTTTTGCCGTGATTGAGCCTCTTTCATCGTGAATAGTCGCAGGTCGGCAGGGTGTGGATGGCCTGGACGGTGCGGCTGATGCGGCGGGCTGAACAGCGGGCTCTGCGCAGGATCCGCCATCGCTTGAGCCGGGCGAAGGCGCGTTCGCCGGGCGCTCTGAATCGGGCGTGATCGCGGTTGAACTGCTGATAGTGGGCGGGCTGGTCGCGGTGGTGGTAGTAGGGGTGCGGACGGTCGCGCCGGCGCCTTGGTAGGCCCGGTCGGCCAGGATCAGGATCTGCCGGATGAGGCAGGCCTGGATGATGCCGTGGGGGGCTGGCCGCGGTCAGGTCGTGGGTGCGGCCCGGCGTTGCCCGTGAGAACCACGGCGGACCTGGCTCAAGCTCATCAGCCACACTTCACCGCCCCCCGGCACTGAACCGTCACACAAGATCACGCAACGTAGTCTCAATGTCCGAACTCCTCACGCACAAGGGCCGCCCCGTCCCGTACATCACCCCATGGACCAGCGAGAAGGTGACGCAGCCGACCCCCGTCGCCACGCTCAACGGCATCGCTTTCCCCGGCCCGGCATCAGGCCGTACCGAGGACAACGACGTGCTGTGGCAGTGGTGGCGGCACAACCGCGGGACAGGCGAGCCGCTGTGGAGCACAGTGCACGGTCCCCGGCAGCGGCGCGCCATGCGCAAGCTCCTGCGCCAGGTGTGCGGGGAGCCCGCGGATCGCGATGAGCGTGGCTGGCTGTGGCTGCTGGAGGACGAACGCAACAGTGGCCCGTCGTGGCCAGAAGGGGAGATGACCACGCATCCGCCGGTATGCGTACCGTGTGCGCCAATCGCCGCCCGCTTGTGCCCGCACCTGCGGCGCCGCGGGGCGGTGGCAGTACGGGTCGCCGAGGTCATCGTGGACGCCGTCTACGGACACCGCTACCACCACGGCCCCTCGACGTGTACCTCACCAGCAGCTGGTCCATCAAGTGGGTGGTCGGCAACCAGCTGATGGCCTCCCTGGCGCGGTGCACCATCCTCGACCCGAACGAAACCGGCATCAAGACTCCAGTGTCACGAGCGCAGATACGCCGATGACGCTCGGGTCGCCGGCAGGGGACGCCGCGCTGATGCGGCATCTGGCTCCGTTCACTTGGAGCAGCAGCGTTTGAACATCGGGTTGGGCGGGCCTTAGCGATCTTGAAGTCGATAGATGCACGAGAAGTAGCGTCGTCTTATGGGGTCAGCCTGCCGCCGTCTGACGCGAGGCAGTGGCACAGCACGACGTGGTCAGTCGCGGGGACGTTTAGCGGGACGTTCAGACGCGGCGATGGCGTTCGCGTCGCACGCCAGGGTGGATAGCACGTCAGCCTAGCCCGGGTGCAACACCTGCCGTTGACGTGCAGTGCGTGGGGGCGTGGTCGGCTTCATGGTCGGGGTTCGTGGTCGCCCCAGCTATGACGGATCAACCAGGGGTTCCTCAGCGGCCTCTGCAGCGGTGGCGTAGTTCCTCTGCCCAGGTGCGGAGCTGGTCTTCGAGGGCGAGGTTGTCGTGGCGGGTCACGGTCTGCAGCAGCTGGGCGCACATGGTTGCTTCGGCGGCGAGGCCGGCCGGGCTGCCCAGGATCGGGAAGACGGCGCGGACGCGGGCGGCGGTGTCCGGCTGGAGCCGTGTGTAGGCGTAGAGCGTGGCGGCGTCGAACCCCTCTGGCGCGCGGCCCCAGCCCTCCCAGTCCAAGAGCCGCAGGGGCTTGGTGAGGTTTGCCCAGTGCACGTCGGCGTGGGCGGTGGTCCAGCAGGTGACGGCGGGTGCCGGGACGCCGACGAACTGAGGGATCGCCCGGTCCATGTACTGCTGTCGTACGGCGACGCGGTCGGTGCTCACGGTCGACACCTTCTCCAGCGTCCCGGTGAGCTCCTGCCACCAGGCGTCCGGCAGCTGGGGGTCGTGGTGCAGGATCGGGTCGTCGGACAGGACCGGCTCAGCGACGCGCGCCGACAGCTCCGCCCGGTAGGCGGTGCCGTCGTCGACAGCGTCGTGAACGGCCTGGAGCGCGGGCCGGTGCCCGTCGAGGTCGCCGAAGGCGTACTGTGCGTCGAGGGCGCCGTCCCACAGCTTCCCCGACGCCTTGTCCTGCGGTGCGGACACCAGCCGCAGCCACACGGGCGCGCCTGTGGTGGTGCGGGCCGGGCGCACCCCGGGTGCGCCCGGCCCAACCCCAGAACTCCCCGCCCGGCTCGGTTCGTACGTCCAGGGCCTGCGCGGCCCGGGTGTGGTGGGCGCGCATACGGCGCTCGGTGTCCGGGTCAGGGGGAGGCGAGTACACCAGTGATCTCCCGCAACTTGGCGGCGGTCAGAACGGGTTGAGCGACCGCGTCGGCCGCCTCCTTCCAGTGTGGCGCATCGGAGGCGGCCAGAAGGACGTCCGTCACTCCTGGGCATGACGCGGCCGCGAGGATGCACGCCTGTGCGGGGGTCAAGCCCGGCCGGATGAGGTCGGCGAGCTCCTGGCCGACCATGCCGGGCAGCTCCCCGCCGTGCAGCGGCGCGGACGCCATCACCCGCAGGTCCGCGCCGGCGGCAGCCGGGAGCGGGCCCCGGCCGTGAAGGGCCTGGACAATCGGCGTCATCATCACCAGGCTGACCGGCATCTGGAGCGCGACCAGGTGGGGGCACTGCTGTCTCCCGGCGACTTCACCGGCCAGGGCGAGCAGTTCCTCCACCGTGAACGCCTGCTCCAGGCCCGCCCACGTGGCGATGCCGTACCCGGTGACGTGCCCGGCCGCCACGGCTTCCTCCAGGACGGCGAAAGCCTCGCGGATCGCGCGGTGCAGGGCGCGGCGGTCGCCGGGGTGGGCGCGCTCTGGGTTGTGCAGCAGGACCAGGTCCAGCCGGTCACGCCCGAGCTCGGCGCGGTTGCGGGCAATCTGCCAGCGCACGTAGTCCGGGGCGAGGCTGTGCCCGGCCGCGGCCTGGCCCGCTGTGAGGACGCCTTTGTTCACGGCGTCGGCGCCGGTGGCCGCCGTGAAGTAGCCGGCCTTCGTGGAGACCCGCAGCGATGGGTGGGCAGCCAGGGCCGGGGCGAGCAGGGCCTGAGCGCGGCCGGTGGCGTAGTTGGGGGCGGTATCGATCCACTGCGCGCCGGAGGCGGCCACACGGGCAGCCGCCTCTGGGATCACCCGGCACCGGTAGGTGCCCAGAGCGAGCCTCGCCGTCACAGCAGGCTCCCCACCGTCGCGGCCTGCCCGGCAACGAGCTCCTGGACCAGCCCGGCGACGTCATCCATGGCGAGGCCAGCGATGTCGGCGAGCGCGGCCAGGTCCACGGTCCGCCCGTCGACCAGCGGGCGCAGGACCGCCTCCGCTTCGGGTGCGAATTCGAACGTGTTCCCGGCGGCGGACAGCGTCACCGTGTCCTCGCCGATGTCCAGCACTGCGCGGGCGGTGGTCAGCCGCACTCGCAGAGCGCCGTCGGCGGGGACGGCGTCGATGTGTGGCAGGCTCGGCACCATCCGGCCTACGGCCTGCCCGTCCATCGCCGTCCGGTAGCGGGCGAGCAACGTCGGGTCGTCCAGCAGTTCGGCAAGCCGGCTGCGTATCCCGTCCGCAGCGTCGGCCTGGACGTCCAATGTGGCGAGCAGCGGCAGGTCGCGCCGCCAGTCCTCGTGCGTGAGCAGCTGCTCGGACACCCACGCCATCAGGTCAGTCGCGGTGTGGGTCTGCAGGCCGCAGGTGACGTGCAGGGAGCGTGTGCCTTGGTCGGCGGCGACCGCGTGCCACACGCCTCGCGGCACGTACAGCACGTCACCCGGCCGCAGGACCAGGTCGGCGACCGGTTCGGTGGGTGCCTCGCCGGGGTCCTCGATGTCGCGGTACAGCGGGTATGGGCGGGTGGTGCCGTAGATCCGCCACCGCTTCGCGCCGTCCAGCTGGACGATGATCGTGTCGTGGTCGTCCCAGTGGATCCCGAAGCCCTCGGTGCTGGTCCACGAGGCGTAGAGATTCGCCTGAACGCGGGTGCGCAGCTCGCGCTCGATCGCTTCGCAGAAGCGGGCGAGGGGCGGGTGGAGTTCGTCGACGCTGTCCAGGGCGAGGGAGGCGCCCTCCTGGAGGCGGGCGTGCAGTTCGGCCGGGTGCAGACGGTGCCACACCGTGTGCCGGCGGGTTGTGACCGGGGCGGTGTAGCCGCCGACCAGCAGCGTCTCCCCGTCGCGGGACAGCCTCATCCGAGGTGGTTCCAGTCGGTGAGCGGAAAGGATCTGGTTGAGGTCGAACCAGGTCATCAGGTCGGCGACATCGAGGACGCCGGATACGTGGCGGTGTTCGCGGTGCAGTGCCCGGGCGAGGAAGTCCTCGCCCAGGCACGCCGCGATGGACAGGCGCGTCATCGCGTTCGGCTCCCGGTCCGTCAGTCGTTGCCGTCGCTCCGGCCGGTGCCGCCGCCGTCCGAGGGGATGGCGTTACGGCTCCGGGCGGCGGCGATGAGCCGACGGGAGCGGACCAGCCCGCCCGTCGGCGGCGTGGCGGGCGGGGGCGTGGCGGGACTCTGCATGAGGACCCTCCTCCTGATCGGTCGGCCGGACCCTGGACAGTCCAGCCGCGAGCACCGTCAGTACAGCCGCGAACAGCACAGGCGGTAACCCCGTGACAGGGCCCCCACGGTGGGTATGGTCGTTGGACTGACGCACCGTCAGTCCATGAGATTCAGGGGGACTTGTGGACGACTTACCGCCGTCACCCGCCCAGGTGCCACACCGCCTGCTGACCGACGCGGGCTTCGTCCAGGCCCTGCGGGAACGAGACTTCACCACGGTCTTCGCCATGACCCATGACGTGGGGATCTCCTTCAACCGGATCGCCGAAGCCTGCGCGCTCAAAGCCGAGCGAGTCAGCCAGATCGCCCGGGGCACCACATCCGTCACCGCCCTCACGACTGTCGAGCGAATCGCCAGCGGACTACGCATTCCCGGTGCCCTCCTGGGGCTTGCTGCGCAACCCTGGGAAGACACCGCCGTTCTTACGGGATCACCGAGTGGCCGTCGATACACCACTCCAGCAGACGTGACCTGGAGCCCGCGGGCGCGCAGGTGCTGTTCGAGGATGCTGGCCGGAGCCGTTCGCCGGCGGGGCATACCTCCGCGCGGGTAACGGCGGCGAAGCCAGCGAGGTGACGCACTTTGACGCGGCGCATGCCAGCGAGGCTGTCGGCGGCGATGACATCAGGAGCATTCACCGCAGGACGAAAGCGGCGTTCGCCAGGCTGAGGTCGCCGGAGCGCGGACCAGGTTCCTCAGCGTCCGGCGGGGCGTCGGCGACAGTGGTGCGGTGTTGTCAATGCCGCCTGGAGACGAAAGGCTGTTGCGGTGGCATATGCGTTTTCTGATTCATCCGTGATCTTCGGAAGGATCGGTAATGCTGCGTGGAGTCCGCTCTCTACTCTCCGCGCTCCTCCGGATCCTCGGAATCAGGCAAGCGGGACGGAGCCAGTCCGCGCTTACCGAACTGGCAGCCGTCGCGCTTGTCACGCCTGATGTGACGACAGTTGCCCCGTCTGTCGTACCGGATTCACTCGTTTGCCCGAGCCGGGGTGGCTGACCGCCACGACCGGGTGAGGCTGAATGAGGTACGGCCCGACGAAAGGCGAGAATGTGATGAGAGCGCTACACGGCATACGATCCCGCACACGGCGGCTCCGTCTCGCGGCGGCGGGATGTGCCGTCGTCGCCCTGTGCGGGGTCCCGGTCTCGTCGGCCGCGGCCGACGGCGACGCGCGCGGCGGCAAGCCCACCGTCGTACTGGTGCACGGCGCGTTCGCCGACGGATCCAGCTGGAACGGTGTGGTCACGCGGCTGCGGCAGGCGGGCTATCCGGTGATCGCTCCGGCCAATCCGCTGCGGGGGCTGGCCAGTGACGCCGAGTACATCCACAGCGTGCTGGAGAGCATCCAGGGGCCTGTCGTGCTCGTCGGCCACTCGTACGGCGGCGCCGTGATCAGCGAGGCCGCGGTCGGTGACCCGCAGGTCAAGGCTCTGGTCTACGTCGCTGCGTTCGCTCCCGCGGCGGGGGAGAGCGCTCTGGACCTCTCCAGCAAGTTCCCCGGGAGCACGCTCGGCCCCACCCTGCGCAGCGTGTCGTTCCCGCTTGCGGGAGGTGGCACCGGGACCGACGAGTACATCAAGGTCGAGAAGTTCCACGACCAGTTCGCCGCCGACGTGCCCATGTCGGTGACGGACCAGATGGCCGTCACCCAGCGTCCCGTGGCAGCCTCTGCCCTGCAGGAGAAGGCCACGAAGGCAGCTTGGAAGACCATCCCCTCCTGGACCCTGATCACCACGGAGGACCGCAACATCCCGCCGGCCTCGCAACGCTTCATGGCCCAGCGCGCCCACGCGAATGCCGTCGAGATCAAGGCGTCGCACGCCGTCACAGTGTCCCAGCCCGGCGCGGTCGCTCAACTGGTCGAGCAGGCCGCCCATGCGACCACCGGGACGGCGGCCTCTGTTGACTCCTCCGCCCCGAGTCTGGCAGGCACCGGTTCCGGCCGGCAGGTCCGGCAGGCCCTCGTCGTCGGTAGCGCGGCGGTCGGCTCGATGGCCGTAGGCTCCGCGCTCACCGTTCTCGGCCGGCGGCGCCGGTCGGACGCCGGCTGCGGCGACTGACGTGACAGCGGCCGTGCCTCACGAAACTCCCCGCGCGTCGGGTGAGGCGCGGGGTCATGCGGACTTCCTGAGTCCGCCGGGCTCTCCCGCGTCCTCCGCGCGTAATTCACCGACTCTCCAGGCCGCTGCGCCGACCCTTCGGGTAGCGGCCGCGGTGCGGCAGACCAGGACGGCCCCGCGGTCAGGCCGAACAGCAGGATGCCGGACGCACCAGTAGCTGGCCGCCCGAGGCGGCGGGCGTGGGCCGGTCCGAGGGGTGGCTTTGTTCACGGGTTGTGGTTCTGGCACAACTTCTGGATGCCGTTGGTGATCTCTAAGCCGTCAGCCTCTGGCAGAGCCGCTCGAAGTGGCTGGGTGGTCGTAGTGGAGAAGCCGGTGTGGTGCCGGACGGAAGCAGTCGCTGAGCCGGACGATGTTGGTTCCGGCGGCTGTGAGGACGTGTTGGACGTGTGTCTTGGCCAGCCCGCGATAGCGGCAGTGGCGCAGGCCATGAGCGTGGACGGTTTCTGAGACAGTGGCCTTGCAGCCTGCTCGGATGGCATAGCGCCGTTGCCAGTTGCTGCTCTTCTGGTCGTTCCTGACCTGTGACTGGATCTTCTGTTGGGGTTCGGGCAGGAGGAGGATGTAGCGCCCTTTGCCATCGACGTTGCCGGTGCACTTCCCGCGGTCCTCGCATTCCCGGCATGCCTTGCGGGGGGAAGAGGACGGACAGCCTGGGATGTCCGTCGCCCAAGGTGGGTTTCCAGGGTGGGCTGGTGATGCCGTTCGCGCACGTGAGGGTGCGGTTCTCCCAGTCGATCTGGAAGTCCTCCTTCGTGAAGCCCGGCCGCTGGGCGGCTTGTGGGTCGTCGCGGACCGGGCCGAGCACGGGGATGCCCCAGGTGAGGGTCGCTCGGTGGATGCTGTCCGGGGTGGCATAGCCGCCGTCGACGACGTGCTCGAGGGGCTGAAAGCCCTGGCGGGTGAGCTGTTGGTGGATGTTGTCGAGGGCATCGATGTCCTGCTGCGGCACCGACCGGGTGAGGACCTGGAGCACAGGTCTCGGTCTGGTGATCGCGATAGCCGATCCAGTCGCGCTGGCCGGCCGCGGTGACCTTCTGGCTGTAACGGGCCTCGGGATCGTGCGGCGTGACGATCTCCATCGTCGACCACGGCACCCGCGCCGAAGCAGGATCGGGCCAGCCGTCCGCTGAGGTTTTGCCGGCGCTCCTCTGCCCGGTCGCCCTCCGGCTGGCCCGGTCACGCGTCGACTTCATTGCCTGCCAGCGGAGTTGACCTGCTTCGTCGTGCCAGTACTGCTGGACCCAGACCTGCCGCAGAACCTGCACCGACCTCAACTCCCGCAGACCAGAGGGGGCACCGTCGCAATAGACAGCGCGCAGGATGTGCAGCCCGTCCTCACCCACCCGCAGCACCCAGGCGATCAATGCGTCCCGGCCGCGCGGAAGCCGGTCATAGCGCACCGGCTGGCCATAGTGGTCCGCCCGGTCCGAAGCAACGAGCCCGGCCAGCCCCCTCGCCCTGCATCGCGAGGTCCTCCAGAGCGCAACGCAGCGTCTCGGCGACCAGTTCGCCCCGGTTCAGACGGCGGACCGCCGCCAGCACGTAAGTGGAATCCGTCCGGATCCGTCCCCGCCGCTTGACCAGCCCGGCTTCCGCAAGCCGGTCCACGACCAGCGCCAGGAGCCGGTCCGCGCGGTCGCCTTCGGCCACCCGGCCACGGAATTCACTCAAGACCGTTACGGCAGCTGTAGATAGCTCCGCCTCTGCTCATCGACGCTGGTCAGCGACGTGATGGGGGTGAATGCGGGCGTGGGGACGGCCGCCTCGATCATGACGTGGGTGTGCCGCAACAGCAGCACGAGACGGCCGCTTCAGCCACGGTAGACGACGCAGGCCACGACAGGGCGTTCAGGGCCTTGCTTGGTACCGGGGCGCCCATGGCCTGACCCCCGCAGACATGTCGGGGTCGACACGGAGACACAATGGTGATCATGACGTCGTCCCTCACTTTCATGCCGGTTCTGGAGAGGATCGCCGAGGAGGTCGAGCGGACGCCCGGCCGAGGGCGTCCGGCCGACTACATCCCGGCGCTCGCCGCCGCCGAACTCCGCCGTTTCGGTATGGCCGTCGCCGAGCTGGACGGCACGGTCTACGGGGTGGGGGACTGGCGTCGGCCCTTCTCGACACAGTCCCTCACCAAGGTCTTCACGCTCGCCCTCGACCTGGCCCGTGAGGGTGACGAACTCTGGGAGCACGTGGGCCGCGAGCCCTCCGGCAACCCATTCAACTCCCTGGTGCAGCTGGAGTACGAGCACGGCATCCCGCGGAACCCCTTCATCAACGCGGGTGCTCTCGTCGTCACCGACCGCCTTCAGACCCGTACCGGGGACGCGGCTGGCGAGCTGCTGGCCTTCCTGCGTGCCGAGAGCGGCAATCGGTCCCTGGACTTCGACAAGGAGGTCGCTGCCTCCGAGGCCGCGCACGGCGACCGCAACGCCGCCCTCGCCCACTTCATGGCGTCATACCGAAACATCGACAACCCGGTGCCGGTCCTGCTCGACCAGTACTTCCGGCAGTGCTCCGTCACCGCTTCCTGCGCCGACCTCGCTCTCGCCACCACCTTCCTGGCCCGGCACGGGATCCGCACCGACGGCACCCGGCTTCTGACCCGCAGCCAAGCCAAGCAGGTCAACGCCGTGATGCTGACCTGCGGCACGTACGACGCGGCCGGTGACTTCGCCCACCGGGTCGGATTGCCCGGCAAGAGCGGTGTGGGTGGCGGAATCATCGCGGTCGTACCGGGCCGGTGCGCGCTGTGTGTGTGGAGCCCGGGGCTCGACGAGCGCGGCAACTCGGTTGCGGGAGTGGCGGCCCTGGACCGCTTCACAACCCTCACGGGACTGTCGGTGTTCTGATACGGCAGAGCTGTCGCTGATTATGGTGTGGTGTCGGCGTAGGTGTGCCAGCGGTGGTGTGTGGCACAGGCGGGCGCGGTGTTGGTGGCGGCGGCGCCAGGTGGACCACCACAGCAGGTGTGCGGGGTCTCGCCGGGGCGGTGGAAGGTGAACCGCACCGGGTTGTCCGGAGACTCTAGGTTGTGGCTGTGACCAGGCGTTTCGTGGCCGTCAGGTAGTAGTTGACTTCGTATTCGGCGGGC
>NZ_JBEOWS010000238.1:0-15242 GCF_040296125.1 Streptomyces sp. NPDC002265
TCTCAGCCGGCGGTGCTCAGCTCCGGACGCTGCGCCGTCGCCGCGGCGTGCGCGTCCATGCGCTCCGCCGCCAGGATGGCCGCCGCCGTGTCGGCGCGGGACGCGGCGACGACGAGGGCGCGGCCCGCGAGCGTGTGGGCCCGCTCGTGCAGCGCCGTGCGCTGTCGCTCGTCGCCGGCGGCCACCGCGGCGCGGACCGGCGCGTGGCCGGCGCGCAGCCGGGTCACCTGCTGGACGAGACGGTCGGCCGCGGTGTCGAGATCGGCCGACGGGTCCGTGCCGCGCAGTTCGTCCGTGACGGCGAGCAGTGCCGCGAGATGGCCGGCGAGCTGGATGTCCAGCTCCTCCTCGCGGGAGCGGTGAGGGAAGTCGGAGGTGTTGCCGTCCATCGTGCTGTGGACCGACTTGGTGCGGATCGGCTCGTACATGGGATGGTCTCCTGTGCTCTGACAGGAAACCATCCTAGCTTGGATTTCGTCTAAAGTTGCACCGTTCGGGAAAACAGACCGTCGCCGGCCGCCGTCGCTCCCGCCCGAACGCCGTCAGAGCTGGCTGTAGCCGTCCAGGAAGGTGCCGATCCGGCCGATCGCGTCCTGGAGGTCCCCGACCGACGGCAGGGTCACCACCCGGAAGTGATCGGGCTCGGGCCAGTTGAAGCCGGTGCCCTGGACGACCATGATCTTCTCGCTGCGCAGCAGGTCGAGGACCATCTGCCGGTCGTCCTTGATCTTGAAGACCTTGGGGTCCAGGCGCGGGAAGAGATACAGCGCCCCCTTCGGCCGCACACAGGTCACGCCGGGGATCCGCGTCAGCAGCTCGTAGGCGGTGTCCAGCTGCTCCTTCAGGCGCCCGCCCGGCAGCACCAGGTCGTTTATCGTCTGGCGGCCGCTGAGCGCGGCGACCACGCCGTGCTGGCCCGGCATGTTCGCGCACAGGCGCATGTTCGCCAGGATCGTCAGGCCCTCGATGTAGGACTGGGCGTGCGCGCGGGGGCCGGAGATCGACATCCAGCCGACGCGGTAGCCGGCCACCCGGTAGGCCTTCGACATGCCGTTGAAGGTGAGGGTCAGCAGGTCGGGCGCGATCGCGGCGGTCGGGGTGTGGGTGGCGCCGTCGTAGAGGATCTTGTCGTAGATCTCGTCCGAGCAGACCAGCAGGTTGTGGCGGCGGGCGATGTCCGTCAGGCCCCTGAGCATCGCCTCGTCGTAGACCGCACCCGTCGGGTTGTTCGGGTTGATGATGACGATCGCCTTGGTGCGGTCGGTGATCTTCCGTTCCACGTCCGCGAGGTCGGGCATCCAGTCGGACTGCTCGTCGCACCGGTAGTGCACGGCGGTGCCGCCGGACAGGGAGACGGCCGCGGTCCACAGGGGGTAGTCGGGGGCCGGTACGAGGACCTCGTCGCCGTCGTCCAGCAGGCCCTGCATCGCCATCACGATCAGCTCGGAGACGCCGTTGCCGATGAAGACGTGCTCGACGTCCGTCTCGATGCCGAGGGTCTGGTTGTGCATGACGACGGCCCTGCGGGCGGCCAGCAGGCCCTTCGCGTCGCCGTAGCCGTGCGCCGTGGAGACGTTGCGGAGGATGTCCTCCAGGATCTCCGGCGGGCACTCGAAGCCGAAGGCGGCCGGGTTGCCGGTGTTCAGCTTGAGGATCCGGTGCCCTGCCGCCTCCAGCCGCATCGCCTCCTCGAGCACCGGGCCCCGGATCTCGTAACAGACGTTGGCGAGCTTGGTCGACTGGATCACCTGCATGTCCGTGAGCTTACGGCTCGATAACGCTTCTTGGGTCGTGTTTTCCGCCACGTGAGACAAGTCGGTTTGTGCGGGTATCGCCGAGAGCTGTCACTGGAGCCCCACCTGTACCTAGAATCCGCGATCATGTCCATCCCATCTCGGCGCCAGGACGGGGCGTACGGCCCCCATGCCGCAGCTGACCCGGCCGGCGCGTCCGGCGCCCACCTCGGAGTGGAGCCCACGGCGCACCCGAACGTGTACCGGCCGCAGTCCGCTCCGGCTCCGGCGTACGAGGAGTACGCCGATCCCGCGGCCGCGCACGGCTGGACGAACTCGTACGACGAGACGCGCGAGCTGCCGGTGCTGGTGGATGGCGAAATACCGCCTGGATATCCCGGATATCCCGGGCATCCCGGCCATTCCGGCCGGCCGGGGGATCCGGGGTATGCCGCGTATCCCCCTATTCCATGCATCCGGGGGAGAGCGGCCATCCCGGTGACGCCGGGTCCCAGGACGCGGACGGCTACGCGGACGGGTACGCGGGGGGCGATGGGCATCCGGACGGGGCCGCGGCAGGGGACGAGGTGGGGGCTGGGCAGGACGGTCACGCCACGCCCTACGCGCCGTCCGCGCCGGCCGTCGCGTCCCTGGCGCCCGCGGGGCCCGGCCGCCGGTCCCGGCGCAAGCAGGGTGCCGTACGCAGGCGGCGGGCGGCGATCGTCGCCGGCGCGGCGGGGGTCGTGTCCGTGGCGGCGGTGCTGGCCGGACTCTCCTTCACCGGCTCCGGCGGCACGGGCGGCGAGCGGGACGGTACGGCCGGGGGGTCCGCCGCGCCGGAGGACCCGGACCCGACGGGTACGGCTGCGGTCACGTTGCAGGACTCCGAAGGGGTGACGGCCCCCGGGGCCGCCCTGCCCTCCGCGGCGTCGAGCGCCCCGGCCGCCGCCACGCGGCAGGCTTCGCCGGAGCGCTCCGCGGGCACGTCGGCCGGCGCGTCGGCGTCGCCGGGCAGGAGCGTGACGCCCTCGGTCACCCCCTCCGCCCCCGCCTCGACGGCCCCCGCCGTCACCCCGACCCCCTCGGTGAGCGCCTCGACCGGTAACGGTCATGGCCACGGCCACGGCCACAGCGGCGGGTGGGGCTGACCGCCTCGCCGAGGATGCCCCGCCGGTAGCGCCCCGCCGGCGCCGCCCGGCCCGGATCCGGCCGTCCCGGCCGAAAAGGACTCGTTGTTCACGCGCCCCTCTGTCATCACAATGTGCCTGCCGCCGCAATGTGCATGACAAAGCAGTGGCGGCCGGAAGATCTCCGGTCGCCTCCGTCGCAAGAGGGGACCCCCACATGAGAAAGCCTCTCGTCGCCGCACTCTTCGCCCTGGTGATCGCCGGGGCGGGCGCGGTACCCGCGGTCGCCGCCCCCGCACCCGAGGCGCCCGCGTCCGTCAGCAGTGCCGCCGCCCCGGCGCGGACCGCCGCAGCCCCCACGCTCCAGGCCGTCACCTTCGCGGGCACCGTCTCGCTCAGCAACTGCTCGGGCTCGGTGATCCGCTTCCCGAACTCCGTGTCCACCGACCCCGCCCTGGTGCTCACCAACGGCCACTGCCTGGAGACCGGCTTCCCGGAGCCCGGCGAGGTGATCGTCGGCCAGTCGTCCAGCCGCACCTTCGGACTGCTCAACTCCGCGGGCACCAGGGTGGCGACCCTGCGGGCGAGCAAGGTCGCGTACTCGACGATGACGGACACCGACATCACGATCTACCAGCTCACCAGCACCTACGCGACGATCCTGAGCTCCTACGGCATCAGCCCGCTGACCCTCGCCGACACCCACCCGGTCGCCGGTACCGCCATCACCGTCGCCTCCGGGTACTGGAAGCGGTACTACAGCTGCAACATCGACGGGTTCGTGTACCGCCTGAAGGAGGGCGACTGGACCTGGAAGGACTCGGTCCGCTACACCTCCGCCTGCCAGACGATCGGCGGCACCTCCGGCTCCCCGGTCATCGACCAGGCCACCAACAAGGTGGTCGCGGTCAACAACACGGGCAACGAGGACGGCGCGACCTGCACGGAGAACAACCCCTGCGAGGTCGACGCGAGCGGCAACGTGACCGTCCGCAAGGGCATCAACTACGCGCAGGAGACCTACCTGATCCCGGCCTGCTTCACGACCGGCAACAAGCTCAACCTGAGCGCGAGCGCGTGCACCCTGCCCAAGCCGTAGCGGCGGCCGGGTGAGCGGCGGGCGGTCACCGGGGAGTCCTGCGGACCGCCCGCCCCGCCAGTACGTCCGTCCGGCGGCCGTCCTCGATCACGAAGCGGCCGTCGACCAGGACGTGCGGGATGCCCGTCGGCGGCGTGCGCGGGGCGTCGTACGTCGAGCCCGCCGCGACCGTCGCCGGGTCGAACAGCACCAGGTCGGCCCGGTACCCCTCGCGGACCAGCCCGCGGTCCGGCAGCCTCAGCCGGGCCGCCGGGCGTCCGGTGAGGTGGGCCACGCACTCCTCCAGCGGCAGCACCCCCAGCTCCCGCACGTACCGCCCGAGATAGTGCGGGAAGGTGCCGTACGCCCGCGGGTGCGGCTTGGTGCCCGTCAGGATGCCGTCCGAGCCGCCGGTGTGGACCCGGTGCCGCATGATCGCCCGGACGTTCTCCTCGTGCCCCACGTGCTGCAGGACCGTCGGGCCCAGCCGGTCCGCGAGCAGCAGCCGGCGGGCGGTGTCCCATGGGGCCTCGCCGCGCAGCCGCGCCGACGCGAGGACCGTACGTCCGACGAACTCGCCGAGCGCCGGGTCGGCGACCCCCGAGATCTCGACCGTGTCCCAGTCGACGGGCACGCCGTGGCAGCCGTCCGCGCCGGTGACCTCCAGGTCGTGCCGGATCCGCTCGGCCGTCGCGTCGTCCGCCAGCCGCCGCAGCAGCTCCTCGGGGCCGCCCTCGGCCGCCCAGCTCGGCAGCAGGGCCACCAGGGTCGTGCAGCCGGGGGTGTAGGGGTAGGTGTCGAGGGTGAGGTCGGCGCCGCCGGCCAGCGCCTCGTCCAGCAGCGCCAGCAGCTCGGGCGCCCGCCCCTCGTTCACGCCGAAGTTCATGGTGGCGTGGGTGAGATGGAGCGCGCAGCCGGCCTTCCGGGCCAGGTCCACCATCTCCGCGTACGCCTCCAGCGCACCGGCCCCGTAGGAGCGGTGGTGGGGGGCGTAGTAGCCGCCGTAGCGCGCCACCACCCGGCACAGTTCCGTCAGTTCGGCGTCCCCGGCGTACATGCCGGGGGTGTAGGTGAGCCCGGAGGAGAGACCGACCGCGCCCTGCTCCAGGCCCTGGGCGACCAGCCGCCGCATCCGCTCCAGCTCCCCGGGCGTGGCCGGGCGGTCCTCCCAGCCCACGACGAGCGCGCGGACCGTGCCCTGGGGCACGAGATAGGCCGCGTTCACGGCGATGCCCCGGTCCAGCCGGTCGAGATACCCGCCCACCGACCGCCAGTCGAAGTCGACGTCGTCGCCGTACCCGTTCCAGCCGGTGATCGCCCGGCGCACCTCGGCCAGGGTGCGGTCGTCGACGGGGGCGTACGACAGCCCGTCCTGGCCGATCACCTCCAGCGTGACGCCCTGCGCGGCCTTCGCCGAGTGGTCGGGGTCGCGCAGCAGCGCCAGGTCGCTGTGGGCGTGCATGTCGATGAAGCCGGGGGACAGCACGAGCCCCTCGGCGTCCAGCTCCCGCCGCGCCCGGGGGCGCTGGCAGCCCGCCGCGGCGGCCTCCTTGACGATCGAGACGATCCTGCCGTCGTCGACGACCACATCGGCGCGGTACGCGTCCGCGCCGGTGCCGTCCACGACGTCCGCGTCCCGGATGACGAGGTTCTCCATGCCGCCCCCTCCCGTCCTCTTCCGGCCCGGACTCAGAAGAACGTGCGGACGCAGTCGACGACCGTGCCGTCCGCCTCGGCGACCGGGATCAGCGGCCATTTGTCGAAGGACGTGCACGGGTGGGACAGTCCCAGGCCGACCCAGTCGCCCACCTCCAGATCCGCCTCGGGGCCCGTGCGCAGCCAGGCGTGCTGGTCGGACAGCGCGGCGACCTCGATGCCGGTGGCGGGCCGCTCCACCCCGTCCCTGCGCACCACCTGGGCGACGGGCAGATCGAGGTCGTAGGCCGCGTCGCGCTTGCCCGCGTTGACGAAGGCCTGCTCGGCGGACGGGCGCGAGACCACCTGGGTCCACAGCCGGAACGCGGGCTCCAGGGCGCCCTCCTCGGGGACCCGGTTGAAGGGGGTCAGCCTGCGGTAGTGGCCGTCGTCGTGCGAGATGTAGGCGCCCGAGCGCAGCAGCTTCAGCACGGGCGAGGACAGCTCGGGGATCTCGGCGAACACCTCGGCGACCGCGTCGAACCAGGCGCTGCCGCCCGCGCTCACGACGATCTCGTCCACGCCGCCGAAGTGCCCCGCCTTGTCGAGGTCCACGGCCAGCGCCACCAGCCGGCGCAGCCAGGCCCGCACCCGCTCCGGGGTCGCCTGCGGCACCTCGCCCTCGTAGCCCGCCACCCCGGCCAGCCGCAGCTCCGGTACGGCCGCCACCGCGTCGGCCACCGCCGCGCACTGCGCCTCGGTACGGACGCCGGTGCGCGCGCCCTCGCCGGCCGCCAGCTCCACCACCACGTCCACCGGACGCGCCGCCCCCGCCAGCGCCTCGCCCATCAGCTCCACCCCGCGCACGGAGTCGACGTAGCAGACGAGCCGGAAGGCGGGGTCGGCGGCCAGCTCGGCGGCGATCCAGCGCAGCGCGGCCGCGTCCACCAGCTCGTTGGCGAGGAAGACCCGCTCGACGCCGAACGCCCGCGCCACCCGTACCTGGTGCGGCACGGCCAGGGTGATGCCCCAGGCGCCGTGCTCGATCTGCCGCTGGAAGAGCTGGGGCGCCATGGTGGTCTTGCCGTGCGGGGCGAAGGCCAGCCCGTGCCGGGCCGCGTACGTCTCCATCAGCTTCAGGTTGTGCTCCAGCCGCTCGGCCGACAGCGCCAGGACCGGGGTGGCGAATCCGCCGGTGAACAGGTTGCGGCGCTGGGCGGCCAGTTCGCCGACGGTCAGCCCGTCGGCGTCGGGCGGGAGTCCCTTGAAACGGTGGTCGACGCGTTCCTCGGCCAGGCGGGCGAGCGCCTCGGTGCCCATGGGACCTCCTGATCTGATGCGTTGCATATAGCGCAACGCTCGTTGCGTATATCGCTCACTGCTGTCTAACATCTCGGCCGACACGGGGTCAACGAAAGCCGTCGTACCCCCAGGACCGAGGAGTTACGACGATCGTGGCCGCAGCCGGACCCCGCAACGCCCCCGACGTCGTGGATGTCGTGGCGCTCGGCGAGTCCATGGTCACGTTCCTGCCCTCCCGGCCCGGCCGTCTCGCCGACGTTCCCTCCTTCGACCGCGCCATCGGTGGCGCCGAGTCGAACGTGGTCTGCGCGCTGGCTGCCGCGGGCCACTCCACGCGCTGGGTCGGCCGGGTCGGCGCCGACGGCTTCGGCGACCATCTGGTCGAGGCGATCGGCTCCCACGGTGTCGACGTCACGTCCGTACGGCGCGATGCGGACCGGCCGACCGGCGTCTACTTCCGTACCGCCCAGGACCGGACGAGCGACGCGCACGAGGTGGCCTACTACCGGGCCGGTTCCGCCGCCTCGGCGATGTCCGCGCACAACGTCGACCTGCGCGCGGCACGCGCCGGACGGGTGCTGCACCTGACCGGGATCACCGCGGCCCTCTCCGGCGACTGCCGCGCCCTGCTGCGCGAGCTGATCACCCGGCGCCCGCCGGCGGGCCCGCGCCCCCTGGTCTCCTTCGACGTCAACCACCGGCCCGCACTGTGGCGGGACGCCGACGGGCCGCGGGTGCTGCGGGAACTGGCCCAGGACGCCGACATCGTGTTCGTCGGCGAGGACGAGGCACGGGAGGTGTGGGGTCTGGAGGGCCCCGAGGCCGTCCGCGCCGCGTTCCCCGGTCCCGCCGTCCTCGTCGTCAAACAGGGCGACAGAGGGGCGACCGCCTTCGCCGAGGGAGCGGGCGGGCCGGGCGCCTTCACCGAGGGGGCGGGCGGCCCGGGCCCCGACAACGGCGGTGAGCCGGGTGGCGGCAGGCGCGCCGGGACGGGCGCAGACGGCGGCGAAGGGCGCCGCGAGTCGGGCGCCGACGGTGGC
The DNA here is from genome assembly GCF_040296125.1 of Streptomyces sp. NPDC002265. Classification (NCBI taxonomy): domain Bacteria; kingdom Bacillati; phylum Actinomycetota; class Actinomycetes; order Kitasatosporales; family Streptomycetaceae; genus Streptomyces; species Streptomyces sp. NPDC002265. The sequence continues at coordinate 7,916 of NZ_JBEOWS010000238.1, forward strand.
GAGGGGCGCCGTGGGACGGGCGCCGACGGTGGCGAGGGGTGCGCCGGGACGGGCGCCGGCGGCGGCGAGGGGCGTCGCGGGAGGACCGGCCGGGGGGCCGGTCTGTTCGTCCCCGCCCTGCGGGTCGAGGTCGTGGCCGCGGTCGGCGCCGGTGACGCCTTCGCGGCCGGCTTCCTCTCCGCCACCCTGCGCGGACTGCCCCTCCGCGACCGGCTGCGCCACGGCCACCTGATGGCCGCCGCCGCCCTCACCGCCCCGGGCGACCTCGCCGTCCCCGCGACCCGCGACCACGCCGACCGTCTCGCCGCCCTCGACGACACCGCGTGGGGGAGACTTCGACCAGGACCCGGCTGGACCGCCCAGGACGCACCCCGGGCGCCGGAGGAGGCACGCACCCCATGAGCCAGACCGTCGACCGCGCGCTGAGCATCCTGCCGCTGCTCGCGGCGGGCCCCGCCGACCTCGGACAGGTCGCCGACCGGCTCGGCGTCCACAAGTCCACCGCCCTGCGCCTGCTGCGCACCCTCCACGAGCACGGGCTCGTCTACCGCCAGTCCGACCAGCGCTACCGCCTCGGCGCCCGCCTCTTCGCGCTCGCCCAGGAGGCGATGGAGAACCTCGACATCCGCGAGATCGCCCACCCCCACCTGGTCCGGCTGAACGAGAGCTGCGGGCACACCGTGCACCTCGCCGTGTACGAGGACGACGAGGTCCTCTACATCGACAAGGTGGAGAGCCGCTACCCCGTGCGCATGTACTCACGGATCGGCAGACCGGTGGCGCTGACGGTCGCCGCGGTGGCGAAACTGCTGCTGGCCGACCTGCCCGAGGCCGAGCGCCGCGCCCTCGCGGAGAAGCTCGACTACCCCCTCTACACGCCCCGTTCGACTCCCAACGCCGCCACGTTCCTGCGGGAGCTGGAGCAGGCGCGCGAGCGGGGCTGGGCCACCGACCTCGGCGGCCACGAGGAGTCCATCAACTGCGTCGCGGCGCCCGTCCGCGGCGCCGACGGCCGCGTGGTCGCCGCGATGTCGGTCTCCGCGCCCAACGTCGTCGTCACCGCCGACGAGCTTCTCGCCCTGCTCCCGCAGGTACGCCGTACGGCCGACGAGATCAGCGGCGAGTACTCCGGCAGAACACCCGTGACGCACCCGCCCGCATGACCGCCCCCGCCGGCCATCCCCGATGACCGTCCCGCCGACCGCCCCCACGACGAAGGACCGTTGATGACGGAAAAGACCGCCCTCACCCCGAAGACCCACAGCACCCCGCCCGCGCGGTTCTCGCACGGCGTCAGGAAGGGCAACATCCTCCAGGTCGCCGGCCAGGTCGGTTTCCTCCCCGCCGAGGAGGGCAAGCCGCCCACGCCGGCCGGCCCCACCCTGCGCGAACAGACCCTCCAGACCCTCGCCAACGTCCAGGCGGTCCTTCAGGAGGGCGGCGCGAGCTGGGAGGACGCGATGATGATCCGGGTCTATCTGACGGACGTCGACCACTTCGCCGAGATGAACCAGATCTACAACGCCTACTTCGAGGAGCAGGGCCTCACCCAGCCGCCCGCGGCCCGTACGACCGTCTACGTCGGCCTGCCGGCCGGTCTGCTCGTCGAGATCGACGCCCTCGCCGTGCTCGACTGAGCGCCGAGGGCGCCCAGAGCATCTTCGTATAACGAAGTTGGGGGCTGACTGTGTCCGGCACAGGATCGTCGACCATACTGCCCGCGTGGAGCAGCGCATAGGTTCGAGCAGCCAGCCCCTGGAGGGCGAGCCGTTGAAGGGCGCCGGATTCGACCCGGCCTTCATCCCCGGGCTCACGTCACCCCTGTCCACCAAGCCCGGCGCCGCCGAGTCGAAGGACAGCGGACCGGCGGACGAGCCGGAGGAGACCGCGCCCGAGGAGAGCGAGCCGGAGGCGGCCGCGGACACCACGGACGCCGTGGCGGAGGCCTCTTCGGACGCGCCCGGGACCCCCGAGGAGGAACCGGCCGTCGACGGACCGGTCTTCGAGGCGTCCGACCGGCGCGCGCGGATCGTCGCCGACGCCCAGGGCATCCGCCTGAGCCTCGACGACCAGGCGTGCGAGTTCCGCTGGGACGAGATCGGGGCGGTGGAGACCGAGACCGCGCGCTTCGGCAGGCGGTTCACCGTCACGGTGCACACGCCCGACCGCCGCTGGTTCCCGATCGAGATCGAGGCGACGGCCAGGGCGCGTTTCAAGGAGTGGGAGGCCGAGCTGGACGCGGTCCTCGACGCCTACTTCGAGGACGGGGAATCCGAAGCGGTCGAAGAGGCCGAAGGGACCGAAGAGGTCGAAGCGGCCGCAGACGCCGACGAGTTGTCCGAATCCAAGGCCGAGTCCGAGGCTGAGTCCAAGGCCGACTCCGAGCCCGAGTCCGAGTCCGAGTCCGACGAGGACAAGGCGGAAGCCGGCAAGTCCGACGAGGACGAGGCCGACGGCGAAGACGTCAAGAAGGACGAGTCCGCCGCGTCGAAGTCCTGAGCCGATCCGGGGAGGTCCGGTGCGGTGACGTACCGGACCTCCCGCGGAGCGCTCAGGAGCAGTACTGCGCCTGCTTCCCGATCGACCGGTACATACAGTCCGCGTTCTCCAGCAGCTGGAGCACCGCGTCCCGGTTGCGCGAGGTCTCCCGCTCGATCACCTCGTCGGGCGGGTAGAAGCCGCCCGCGGAGCTCGACGTCGGGTACATCTCGAAGGTGAAGTCGAAGATCTTCTGGGTGCCCCAGAGGTAGTCGTCGATCGTGCCGTCGGTGATGTACAGATCGCTGGACTGTTCGGCCGTGTAGCCGTTGCTGGCGGCCATCTTCTGCCCGACGGCCTTGAACGCGGCGGCGTCGTCCGCGGTCATCCCGGTGGCCGTGTCGTTGTACGTGTACCCGAACGGCCACAGCACCAGCTCGCTGTACGTGTGGAAGTCGATCCCGGCGGTGATCTGCTGCTTCCCGCCGACGATCCGGCCGCGTACGAAGTCGGCGACGACCTTCACCTCGGGCGCGGACTCGCCCGACGCGCCGCGGTAGGTCTCCGAGGAGGCCGATCCCGAAGAGCCGCCGCAGCAGCCCCACTTGTAGTTCCAGTTGCGGTTGAGGTCCGTACCGAGGTACGAGGAACCGGAGTTGGGCTGGCGGTTCTTGCGCCAGGAGCGGTAGGAGCCGGACGCGATGTCGTACTCGCCGCCGTCCGGGTTGAGGTCCGGCACGATCCAGATCTCGCGGTTGTTCACCATGTTGGTGATGCGGGAGTCGGAGCCGTAGCCCGCGCCGAGTTCGCGCAGCAGGTAGAGCGCCATCTCCACCGTGAGGTGTTCGCGGGCGTGCTGGTGGAAGGTGAGGAGCACCTCCGGCTCGGACTCGTCGGTGGCCACGTTGTCGCTGACCTTGATGGCGACGATGTCGCGGCCCTGGTACGACTTCCCGATCACCCGCTTGCTCATGATGGCCGGGTAGGCGGCCAGCCGCTGGTCGATCTCCGCCGTCATCTCGGCGTAGTTGTGGTACTTCGAGTCGGCGGAGGGGAAGTCGTAGAGCCGCAGGTTGCCGGCCGAGGAGCGGTCGGGGGCCGAGCCCAGCGGGGAGACGTCGTAACCCTGCCGCTTCAGCTTGCCGATCTGGTCCGCGCGGCCGGAGACGACGACGCTCTCCGCGTCGGCCTCGTCGATGCTCACGCCGGCCGCCGCGATGGCGGTGCGCATGGCCGGGGTGCTGTGGCCGACGTGCACCTCGTACTGGTGGATGTCGTCGGAGGAGGGGGCCGCGGTGCGGGCGCTGTCGGCGGTGGCGGAGGTGGTCGTGGCCGCCACCGGCGCGGCGAGCGCGAGGGCCATCAGGGCGGCGAGCGCGGCGCCGTGCCTGCCGCTCCGGGCGCCCGGGCCGCGTAGGCGAAGTCGCATGAGATCTCCTTGTTTCTCCAGGGATTCCGGGGTCGCCGGAAGTGGGGAGTGGAGCCAGGGGGGTGGTCAGTGCGACGTGCTGGTGCGGGTGTGCCGCCCATCGTCGGCTCATGTCATGACCGGGTCAAGAGTGAGCCAAGGATCGGCGACGTGAACCAGCCGGGAGGAAGTCGCGCAGTGTACGCGGGACCGGGTCGTGTGACGCGGTCCCCGGCAAAGTGCACCCGAGGGTGTGATCGGCACGTGCATAGGTGTGGGGCGCGCGGCGAGAGTGGGGCGTCCGCGCAAGGGGAGTCCAGCACGGGGGACCCATGAGCCGTACCCGACCCGCCGCCCCAGGGCCGTTCGACCACCGTATGGCGGTCTTCGGCTCGGACGACGACTTCGTCGCCGCCGCCCGTCCCTTCCTCGCCGAGGGCCTGTGCGCCCCGGGCGAACCGCCGCCCGTGGTGATCGCCGCCCCGGACAACCTGGAGGTGCTGCGCGAGACCCTCGGCGGCGACGTGCGCGAGGTCGGCTTCATCGAGCACACCGACTGGTACACCGGCTCCGCCGCCAACGCCGTCGCACAGGGCGCCGGTTACCTCGCCGCCCACGCCGGGCCCGGCGGCCGCGTCCATCTGCTGATGGAGCCGGTGTGGGGCGGCCGGGCCGGGCGCTCGGTCCGCGAGAGTGCCGAGTGGATCCGCTACGAGGCGCTCGCCAACCTCGTCTTCGCGGCGATGGCCACGACCGTCCTGTGCGCCTACGACACCCGCACCGCCGGCTCCGCCGTCGTCGCCGCGGCCCGGCGCGCCCACCCCGACACCGGGGTCTACGTGGACCCCGTGCGGCTGGCCGCCGAACTGGACGCCGTACCGCTGCCGCCGCCCTCGCCGGACGCGCGGCGGCTGCGCGGAGGCGTGGCCAAGAACGCCGTACGCGCCTGGGCCAGCGGCCGCGGACTGCCCCACGTGGACGCCGAGCTGTTCGCCGAGGCCGTCACCGAGGCCGCCGCCCTGGGCCCGGTCACCGGCGCCCTGCTGTGGGGCGAGGCGCCCGTCTGCGTCGCCGAACTGAGTCTGGCCCACCGGGTCGACGACCCGCTGGCCGGCTTCGTACCCCCGCCCGGCTCCGGACTAGAACCCGGCCAGGGGCTCTGGTTCGCCCGGCAGGTGTGCGCCTACGTCGACGTCCGCGACGCGGGCGCGGGCGCGACCGTACGGCTCCAGTACGCCTAGTGCCGCATCAGGCGTACCGGAGCCGTCGGGCGGACGTCCCGCTCAGCCCAGCGTGCGCCACTTCGGGCTGAGGGCGATGGTCCGCAGCTGCTTCATCGTCAGGGCGGGGGTCGCCCGGGTGGCGTCGGTCTGCTGGCTGGCGGCGTTGAAGCCGCTGATCACCACCCGCAGACCGTCGGTCCGCAGGGTGTCCACGGTCCACATCACGACCCCCGAGCCGCCCTTCTCGCCCGGCCCCTGGTGCGACGTGACGAGCGTGCCGTCGGGCAGCTTCTCCGCACCCCCGAACAGCTCGCCGGCGAGGTCCGAGCTGCCGGGCTGCACATTGATCTGGACGAAGCTGCGGCCCCTGCCGTCGTCGAGGACGAGATAGGCGAACTCGGTGTCCTCCCCGCTCTTCGCCACCACCTTCATCCCCTTGGGCAGCAGACCGGTGAGGGTCCGGACGATCGCCTTGCCATCACCCGCCGGGGTGACGGGCTCGGCCGGCTCCTCCGGAGCGGGCTGGGTGTCCGCGATCTCGCGCCACTCCTTCGCGGCGGCCAGCTCCGTCAGCCGGGCCACGGAGAGCGCGGGTTCCGGGCGGGTGACGGGGGAACCCTTCTCGGCCGCCGCGTTCCACTCCCGCACGGAGACGTGCTGCCCCGACGGGGTGATCAGGTCCGCGGACCACATCTTCGTGTTCTCGCGCTTGTCGGGGTACTCGTACCCTTGGAGGACCATGAGGACGGAGTCGTCCGCGAGATGCGTCGTCGTGCAGGCGTCGAACAGGGTGAATACCTTGTCCGGGCACTGGGTCGTCTGACGCGCCTGCTTGCCGCCCGGCCGCACCCGGCCCACCCCGACGGAGATGGCCGAGGCGCCCTTGCCGTCGTCGAAGACGACCTGCGCGTACGGCGGGAACTCGCTGTCGGTGCCGCGCCCGTCCTGCCCGCTGAACTTGCCCCCGGGGAGCAGCTTCTCGAGCGTACGGATCACGTCGTCGCGGGAGAACGCCGCGGACGAGGAAGCGGACTTGGATCCGGCCGGACGCGGCTGGGTGGCCACCGACGACGGCTGCGCGGCGGACGTACCGCCCCACGGCGCGAGCAGCGCGCCGCCCACGCCCACCAGCGCGATCCCGGCCACGCTGCCCACGACGGCGGTCCTGCGCAGCAGCTGGCGCCGCCGGCCGCGGGCCGCGCCGCCGGCCGCGAGCGCGGCCCGGTCGGTGTCGAAAGTGCCGCCGGTTTCATGGAGGGCGGCGGAGAGCCGGTCCTCGAAGGGGTCGCCGGCGGGAGCGCCGGACCGGTCGTCGTACGGGTCCACGGGCATGACGAACCACCTTTTCCGCTAGGTCTGGGGTGAAGTGGGAGGTGACGGTCGGAGCAGTCGGGGAAGGTGGGTGGGGAGGGGGAGGTCAGGGGCGGGCGTACGCGCCGACGTCCTCGCCGAGCAGTTCCCGCAGCCGGCCCAGGGCCCGTGCGCACCGGGTGCGCACCGCCGCCGAGCTGGCGTTCATGGCGTCGGCGGTCTCCTGGACGGAGCGGTCCTCCCAGTAGCGCAGGACGATCACGGCCCGGTCCTTGGGGGGCAGCGTGCCGAGCGCCGACATCAGGGTGAGGCGCAGCGAGGGGTCGGCGAGGGTGCCGTCCGCCCGGTCGGGCAGCACGTCCATGGCGCGCTCGGTGCTGCTGCGGCGCCGCTGATGGGCGAGGAACGTACGGGTGAGGACGGTCTGTGCGTAGGCGGCGGGGTTGTCGGCCCGGGAGACCCGGCCCCAGCGGGTGTAGAGGCGGCCGAGGGTGTCCTGCACCAGGTCCTCGGCGAGATGGGTGTCCCCGGCGGTGAGCAGGCAGGCGGAGCGGTACAGGTGTCCCGCGCGTGCCGCCGCGAACTCCGCGTACTCCTGCGCGCGGACCTGCCTCATGTGTGCCCCCTGGTCGTGGTTCCCGCCTGCGCCGTGCCGCCCTCACCTCATTGATGCGGTGGGGCAAGGGAAATGTTTCAGAGCTGACGCATCGGCAACTGAGATCTGGCTCACAGCCGGGCGGCGGGTGAGCGGGGGCGTGCAGCGGGTCGTGGACGTGAAGGAGCCGGGGCGGGGCCCGCGCGGGCCGCCCCCGGGCGGGGGGGGGTCGACGGGGGTACGCCCGGTTCTGCAGTGCGGGAGCCTGGGGGGCGACCGCCGTAGAAGAGGCCTTTGCCGAGGGCCCCTCAC
>NZ_JBEOWS010000239.1:0-15215 GCF_040296125.1 Streptomyces sp. NPDC002265
GCGGAGCGCCGGTAAGACAAGAACCCGTTCTGGCACAGCGCGAAGAAACAGGAAGCCACGGATTCCCGACCGGAAACCGTGCCGCATAGCGGCACAGCAACCAGTCAGGGAAGGCCAGAATCCTCGCCGCTTCAGGGCGAGGAGCATGTCAATCAGCTCTCCGGGTGCCGCTCGCGCGAGGTGCGCAGCGCGGTGATGGCCGTGCCGATCGCCGTCTGGAGCTCCTCGAGCCGCTGCACCATGTCGTCCTCGTAGAACTCCTCGGCGTCGTCGAAGGTCAGCTCCTCGAAGACCTTCGTGGCCTTCTGGAGGCTGCTGTAGAACTTCGTCCGCCGTTCCTGGACCCGCAGCCCGGCGTCCGCCTCCACCGCCTCGACGACGAGGGACTTCATGGTGTCGTAGGCCTCGGCCGCCCACTCGACGGTGTCCTCGTCGTCCTCCAGCTCGTCCAGCAGCGACAGATGCCGCTCGGCCTCCTGGCGCAGCGGGACGGGCGCGTCGACGGTCTGTCCGGCGGGCGTCCTGATCTGCCCGGACTCCGCGATCTGGCGGACGTACCCGATGCGGTCGGCGGAGCGGCTCTCGGAGGCCACCGCCTTCTTGAGATCGTCGGTGCGTACGACGTCGCGCGCCCACTCGGTCTGGAGCTCGGGGTCCTCCCGGACGCGGTCGAGCAGTGCCTGCCGGGCGGCCCGCGCGGTGGAGGGGTCGGCGAGGATGGCGGCGCGCAGGGCGGTGGGGTTCTCGGCCACTTCCAGCGCCTTCGTCGGACGGATGCCCTCGGCCTCGGCGGCCTCGGCGATGGCGGTACCGCGCTCGGACGTGGCGGTGGACCGGGAGTCGTAGTAGCCCGTCCACAGGTCGGCGTCCGGCAGCTCGACCTGCTGACCCGGTGCCAGCGCCTCGAAATGCGGGACGACACCGTCGTCGGCGGCCCGGTCCCAGGCCTTGTAGTAGCGCATGACCCGCTCGGCGGAGCACTCCGCGAGTTCCGCGAACTCCTTCGCCGACACCTTGGCCGTCTCGTCCGCGCCCTGCCCGCCGGGCCGCACGCTGCGCGCCACCATCAGGCCGAAGGCCCAGCCGCCGGTCCGCGCGTACACGCCGAACTCGCGCGCGTCGCGCGCCACCAGGTCGGACAGGGGCGCGGGAGAGGTCTCGGGCGGGACGATCGCTACGGTCACGGGTGGCACTCCTGATCGGTGGCGGCACTGTCGGTCTGAGCGGGTGCGGACCGACCAGCCTATATGGACCCATTGGTGATGTTTTCCGGGTTCGGACGGGATCACCGGGCGCAGCCGCCGGGTCCCGGTGCGCCCGCCGGACCCGGACGACCCGCAGGGATCCGTGTGCGCCGGGCGAATCCGGCGCGCATGCCGGGGGCGGCCGGGCGGGAACCGGCGCACGCTGTGGGGAAGGCGCCGCGCTCCGAGCGGGAAACCTCACATTCCGGACGGAAGCTCCGGACAGAAGTTCCGGACAGAAGTTCCGGACGGAAGTTCCGGACGGAAGTCGTCGTCCGCGAGGCGGGAAATGCCGTCGAACGCGACCGGGCCCCGGGGGAGGATGCCGGTATGAGCGAGCGAGCCCTGCCCACGAGCACCCCCGCCGCAGAGGGCGTCGACGCGTCCGGCGTCCACGCGTTCCTCGACGCCCTGCGGGACGCGCCGGACATCGAGCCGCACAGTCTGATGATCGTCAGACACGGCAGGCTGGTCGCCTCCGGCTGGTGGGCGCCCTACACGCCCGAGCGCCCCCACCTGCTGTACTCGCTCAGCAAGAGCTTCACCGCGACGGCCACCGGGTTCGCCCTGGCCGAGGGGCTGATCGATCTCGACGCCCCGGTGATCTCGTACTTCCCGGAGTTCGCGGCCGACATCACCGACGCCCGCAGCCGCGCGATGCGGGTACGGCACGTGGCGTCGATGTCCAGCGGACACCTCGCCGAGACCGTCCAGGAGTCCCTCGCCCTCGACCCCGCGGAGCCCGTACGGGGATTTCTGCTGCTGCCACCGGAACGCGACCCGGGCACGGTCTTCGCCTACAACCAGCCGACCACGTACACGCTGGCCGCGATCGTCCAGCGGGTGACCGGGCAGTCCCTCACCGCGTACCTGCGGCCACGGCTGCTGGATCCGCTCGGCATCGGAGCCGTGTCCTGGCTGCGGGACCGGGCGGGGCGCGAGCTCGGCTACAGCGGACTGCACGCCACCACCGACACCGTCGCCCGGCTGGGCCAGCTGTATCTGAGCGGCGGGCTCTGGGCGGGCGAGCGGCTGCTGTCGCGGGAGTGGGTCGAGCTGGCCACCCGCGAGCACATCCCCACCTCGGTCGCCGTGGGCGCGGCGGATCCGCAGGACTGGGAACGCGGCTACGGGTTCCAGTTCTGGCAGTCCCGGCACGGCTACCGGGGCGACGGGGCGTACGGCCAGTTCTGCCTGGTGCTGCCCGAGTACGACGCCGTGATCGCGACGACCGCCGCGACCGTGCAGATGCAGGCCCTGCTGAACCTGGTCTGGCGGCATCTGCTGCCCGCCTTCGGCCCCGCGCCCCTGCCCGGCCGTGCGCGGGCGGACGCGGACCTCGCACAGCGGCTGGCGGCGCTCGCGCTGCCCCCGGCCGCGGGCCTGGGCGCGCCGCCCGAGCGGGCCGGGGACTGGGCCGGCGCCGAGTTCACCCCGGCCGGCGGGGTCTGCGCCGCCCAGCCGGACCTGACCTCGGTCGCCGTCGCCGCGGACCCGGACGGCTGGACGCTGACCCTGACCGAGGACGGCGAACCCCATCGGCTCCGGCTCGGGCCGGACCGGTGGAGCCTCGCGCAGGAGCCGCTGCCGACCGCGGCCAGCGGCGGGTGGACCGACGGGCGCACGCTCCAGGCGCACGTGCTGTTCCTGGAGACACCGCACCGGCTGGTGGTGACCTGCGCGCTCGACGACCGGACGTTCACGGCCCGCTGGTCCACCGAACCGCTGCACGGCGGGCGGCTGCGCTCCCTGCGCGCGCCGCGTGCCTCATCGCTGTGACCCGGGCCGGAACGTGCGCAGCACGACGTCCAGCGCCTGCCGGTTCGCGGCGCTGCCCCAGTCGGCGGCGGGCGTCGTCCAGCGCAGGGAGAAGCTGCGGTTCCCGCCGAGCAGGAAGCCGCGGCCGAAGGTGCGCACCCCGGTGCCGCCCACGTCGGCGAGCCACTCCATGTCGGCGGCCTTGTGGCCCTGGTACGTGGTGGCGCGGATCTCCCCGATCCGCCGGAACCCCGCGTCCTGCGCGAGGTTGGGCTCCACCTCGTCCCGCCACACGGCGACCGGGTCCGGGCCCGCGTTCTCGCTGTACGTCACCGCGAGCGTGCGCGGATCGCCCGCCGCGCCGAACGTGACGCGGTAGGCCCGATCGGCCGCGCGCTCGGTGCGCAGGGGCTGCCAGCCGTCGGGAAGGGCGACGGCGAAGCCCTCCGGTGCGGAGTAGACGCGGAAGCCCGCCGGCAGCGCGGTGGCGGAGCCCGAGGGGGACGGCGTGGGGGCCGTCGCGGTGGCGGTCGGGGTGCCGGCGGGTCTTTCACCGTCCGGGGCGCCGGCCGTGGCGGAGGCCGCCGAGGACGTCGAGGGGCGGGACCGGGAGCCGGTCGCGGCGTCGCTGCCGGCCGGCCGGCCGGTGGTGGCGAGCACGGCGACCGCGACGGTGACGACGGCCAGGCCGGTCCCCACGGCCATGGCCCGGCCGCTCCACTCCGGACCGGCGTGCCGGACGGCGACGTACGCGCCCCGCAGCCGGGGCGCGGGCACGGCGGGCTGCGCCGCGTCGGGGTCCGCGGTGAGCACGCGGTCGAGGATCTCGCGCAGCTGCGGGCGGGTCAGCCGTTCCCGGGAGTTCTTGCGCAGCAGCCCCTGCACGGCCTGGGTCAGCGGCCCGCTGCGCACCGGGGTGCGCAGCGGCAGCCGGTCCACGCTGCGCAGCGTGGCCTCGGGCCGCTCCCGCTCCCGGAACGGCGGACGCCCCTCCAGCATCGAGTAGAGGATCGCACCCAGCGCCCACAGGTCGGCCGCGGGGCCGATGCGTTCGTCACGTGCCTGTTCGGGGGAGGCGTACGACGGCGCCGTGACCCTGGGGGCGAGCGTCGCGCCCGCCAGCCCGAACCCGGTGACCATGATCGGCCCCCGGTCGGGGACGTGGATCTGGCCCGGGCTGAGCTCGCCGTGCGTGATGCCCTGACCGTGCGCGGCCTCCAGCACGTCCAGCAGCTCGAGCCCGATCCGGGCCGCCCGCACATGGTCGAAGGAGCCCTGCCGGTCGAGGAGTTCGCTGAGCGGGGTGCCGTCGACCCACTCCGTGACGGTCCACAGGGTGCCCGCGTCCTCGACCGCGTCGACCACCGGAACGACCCGCCCGGGGCACAGCCGTACCAGGGTCTCCGACATGCGCAGGATCCGGCCGGTGGTCCGGCGGACGGCCTCCTCGCCTGTGGGACCTGCGTCGGCGGCGCCGTGCGGGAACCCGATCTGGGTGAGCAGACAGGGGCGTTGGGCTTCCAGGTCCTCGCCGTACCAGCAGATCCGGTTCACTTCGCGGGAGACGACATCGAGCAGCCGGTACCGCCCGGCCACCGACTCTTGTGTGAAGACATGCGCCTCGGCCATCGTCATCCCTCGCTGCAACCCGCGTAGTTCTGCTTTCCCATGGGTACGGGAGCCGTGACGGGGTGTGTTCAATCGGATGCGACTTCCCGGGAATTCCTGTCCTTCGTTCAAAAATGGTCCGGTCCCACGGTGCTGAAAATGCGTCGGACGGCCGGTGCGCGGCCCGGCCGCCGCTCCCACCTCGGGCGGGGTGACACGGCACCGCGCCGCGAGCGGGCGCCATGAATTCATCCACGCGTAACCCTGATAGCGGTTACTGACGGGTCCACCTTGCGGTAACCAGCGGTAAGAGAACTCCCATACGAAAAGTGCCGCGCCGGATTTTCTGCGCCGCGACGCACCGCGTCCGGTGAGCACCCGGAACGGCCGGTCTCAGAGCTCGCGGTCCACCAGGAACCCCAGCAGGGACCGCAGGCCGGCGACGGCAGGCTCCCGCAGCACCGCGCCGCCGAGCGCCTTCTCCACGGCGGCGACCCGCCGCCCGGCCTCGGCCAGCGCCGCCCGGCGCCCGCCCGCCCGCTCGACCAGCTCCGCCGCCTCCTCGGCGTCCCCGCCCACCGTCAGCAGCGCCGCGAGGCGGCTTGCGGCCGGAGCGGGCGCGTCGAGGGCGAGCAGCACGGGCAGTGTCTTCTTGCGCTCGCGCAGATCGCCGTGCACGGGCTTGCCGGTGACGGCCGGATCGCCCCAGATGCCCAGTACGTCGTCGACGACCTGGAAGGCGACTCCCAGTTCCCGGCCCGCCCGGTCGAGCGCGGCAGCCGTCGACGGCGGCGCGCCGCCGAGCCGGGCGCCCAGGGCGGCGGCGCAGCCCAGCAGGGCTCCCGTCTTGCCCTCGGCCATCGTCCGGTACTCGGCGGGCCGCACACGGTGCGGCCCGGTCCACGGGCGCTCGGCGAACAGCAGGTCGTCCGCCTGACCGCGCACCACCTCACGCAGCGCCGCGGACAGCGCACCCACGGCACCCGGCCCGCCGGGCGCGACGGCGAGCGTCTCCACGGCCAGTGCGAACAGCGCGTCCCCCGCGAGCACCGCCGGACCCGTGCCGTACGCCTTCCACACGGTGGGGCGGCGGCGCCTGGTCGCGTCGGCGTCCATGATGTCGTCGTGCACCAGGGAGAAGGCGTGCACCAGTTCCACGGCGACCGCGGCGGGGACGCCGGTCCGGGCCGGTGCGCCGGCCGCCTCCGCGCCCAGCACGGCCAGCGCCTGCCGCACCCCCTTGCCGCCGGTGCCGGCGGCCGGCGCACCGCCGACCTCGCACCAGCCGAAGGAGTACGCGGCCATCTCCCCGAGCCAGGGATGCAGCCGGCCCACGGCCTCCCGCAGTGCCGGATCCACCAGCGTGCGGCAGCGGTCGAGGACCTGGGAGGCGGAGGGAACGGAGGGGGCGAGAGCGTGGGGACCGATGGCGGCGCGGGGAGAGGCGGGCGGCGGCGTTGCGGGGAGGGCTTCGGGCATCGTCGTCATCGCGCGGCCTCCTCGCCGGTGGCAGTGGCAGTGGCAGTGGCGGTGGCGGCCGTCTTGAGGATGGTGCCGGTACCGACGCCGACGCCGGTGCTGGTGGCGGTACCCGTTTCCGGGGCCGCTCCCGTGTCCGTGCGCGGTGCGGTGTCGATGCCCAGCTCCTCCTGCGCCCGTGTCACCATCTGCCGGGCGTGCCGCAGCCCGATCCGCTCCAGGGTCCGGGCCAGATCCGCCAGTTCGTCCGCGGTCTCCGCGCGGTCGCGGCCCAGCCGGGCCAGGGACTTGGCCAGACCGAGCCGGGCCAGCGCCTCGCCGCGCGGTTCGCCCATGGCACGGAACTCGTCGAGCGCCAGCTCGTAACGCTCCCGGGCCTCGGCCCAACGCCCGGCACGGTAGAGGACGTTGCCCTGCATCTTGTGGTTGTAGGCGAGCGCGCTCGACAGGTTCATGTCCCGGCAGGTCGTCTCCGCCTCGGCCAGCAGCGCCAGCGCCCGCCCGGTGTCGCCGTCGCGCACCGAGACGACGTCGGCGAGCCCGCGCAGCGCCCAGGCGTGCCCGCGCCGGTCCTCCGCACGCTCCGCTATCTCCGCCGCCTCCTCGAACAGGCCGTACGCGGTGTCGTAGGCGCCCGAGTTGCGGTGCATCTGGGCGATGCCCTCCAGCGCCCAGACCGTGTGCCGGGCCTCGCCGCGCCGACGGGCCTCGGCGAGGAGCTGCTCGTGCAGCCGCCCGACGGCCTCGTAGTCGCCCTGGATCCGGCCGGTCTCGGCCAGGCCCGCCAGCGAGTAGCCGCGGGCCACGATGTCGCCGCCGCGCTCACCGAGTTCGGCCGCGAGCCCCAGCAGTCGCCAGGCCAGGGGGAACGCGCCGCGCTGGCGGGCCAGGGTGCCGCCGCTCCACAGCGCCCAGGCCATCGCCGCGACGTCGCCCGCGTCCCGGGCCGCGCGGTAACTCGCCTTCCAGGCCAGGTCCGCCTCCCGCACCTGCCCCAGCCGTCGGTGCGCCTCCGCCACCGCCAGGCCCGAACGCGCGGCCTCGCCGCGCTGCCCGGCCCGTTCTGCGGCCCGGAGCTGTTCGGTGCCCGCGGCCAGCACGTCGACCAGGGACGAGTTCACGGAGAGGGTGGTGAGGGCGCCCTGGTACTCGGGGGCGCGTGCTTTGCCGTACATCGATGCCTTTCCATGGGGTGGGACGCTGTCCCGGCGCGGCATCTATGCACCGTACGTATACATACTGTGTATACATGATGTGTATAGTGCGCCGGAAATCTGCCCGGGTGTTGGAGGCCGGGGCCGTCGTCTGTTGTGGATCAAGACGTCGGAACGGGCGACGAGGTTGCCTCTCAGGCGCCGAAGAGCTGGGTCCAGTACGTACCCGCAGGTCCGCCGCCCGCGAAGCCGACCCCGATATGGGTGAAGTCGGGCTTGAGGATGTTGGCCCGATGTCCCGGACTGTTCATCCAGCCCTCGACCACCTCGGCGGGGGAGCGCTGACCGCACGCGATGTTCTCGCCGATCGAGCGCCGGGTGGAGCCCGCCGCGGCGGCCCGGTCCCAAGGCTGGGTCCCCTCGGGCGAGGTGTGGGAGTAGAAGGCGCGCGCCACCATGTCCGCGCTGTGGGCCCGCGCGGCGGTCGCCAGCAGTGGATCGGCGGACAGCGGCCGCAGGCCCGCGCGGGCGCGCTCGGTGTTGGTGAGGGCGACGACCTCGGCCTCGGTCCGGGCCAGTCCGCCTGCGGTGAGCGGGGTCGCCCACAGCGCGGTCCAGTAGGTGTCGCCGCCGCCCGGTACCCCGGCCAGACCCGCGTGGGTGAACGCCGGGTCCAGGAGCGTGTGCCGGGGCTGGTCGGAGTCCAGGCAGTACGCGACGAACTCGGCCGGGGTGCGCGGTCCGGACACCAGATGCTCGCCGACGGCGAGATACGCGTATCCGGCGGCGGTGACGCGCTGGTGGACGGAGACACCGTCCCGTCCCTCGGTGCCGAGGCGGCGGGCCGCGGCCATGGCCGCCGCGTGCTCGCGCGCCGCACCGGCCAGCCGGGCGTCGAGGGCGACGGGCGGGGAGCCGGCCCGGACGCGGGCGGAGTTGACCAGGTCCAGGAAGCCGTCGGGATCGGGGGCGGGCGCGGGCCCCCGCGCGGGGCCGCCCGCAGGGACGGGAGCCCGGCCGTACGCGGGCCGGACCGCGGCCTCCCCCGGGCGGGCCGTCGGTGCTGCCGGGCGGGCCGTCGGCGGTGCGGGGGCCGCGGCTGCGGCCGCCCCGGGCGGCTCTTCGGTGACGTCCACGCCGAAGTCCCGGGCGAGGCCCGCCAGCCCGTCCGCGTACCCCTGTCCTACGGCACGGAGTTTCCAGCCGGTGCCGCGCCGGTATATCTCCGCGAGCAGCAGGACCGTCTCCTGCCGGGGCCGCGGCGGGGTGAACCGGGCGAGCGGGCGGCCCTGCGGGTCGGTGACGTACAGGGTGGGGGCGGGCAGCCGGTCCAGGGAGGCGCCGGGGTCCGCGGGGCTGATCACCACGGTGACCCGGGTGGCGCCGGCGCGCAGCGCGGCCGGGTCGACCCGCAGGGTGTCACCGCCGAGCCGGGCGCCCGGGGCGGACGGCTGGTTGTAGAAGACGAAGTCGCCGTCGCCCCGGACCCGGCCGCTGTCGTCGGTGACGAGCGCGGACACGTCGAACGGGCCGGGCACCCGGACGGTCAGCGCGCCGCCCGGGAGGGGCACATTGCCCCCGGGGACCAACTCGCTCATCCTGCCGCCCTGGTGTCTGGTGTCTGGTGTCTGGTGTCTGGTGTCCGGTGTCCGGTGTCCGGTGTCCGGTGCCGGACCCGGCCGGACGTGCCGGGACCCTCCTCCCGACAACGCACCCCGCGATGCGGAGGTTCCTGGCCCCGGCGCGCGGTGTCAGTCCCGCACGACCCCCGGGGCGATGTCCTCGTGCCGCTCCACCGACGAGGCTCGCCCGGCCGTGCCGCCCATCCGGTTGCGTGTACCGCAGAACGCGGACTCCAGCGTGCCGAGCATGGTGTTGAGCACCTTGCCGTTGTTGGAGGTCGTGGCGAGCGCGGTGAGGCTGCGGCCGCCGTCCCCGCTGGTGAACGCGTAGCTGTAGTAGCCCTGCACGGCACCCGTGTGCCCGTACACGGACACCCCGCAGGACAGATCGCGCCGCCGCAGTCCGAGCCCGTACCCCTGCGTGGGATTGACCACGGTCCACCGCTTCATCTCGGCCAGCCGCGCGGCCGAGGTCAGCCGGCCGCGCAGCAGCGCCGAGTAGAAGGTGCCGAGGTCCCGGGTGCTGGAGATGATCGCGCCCGCGCTCTGCGCCCACGACGCCGTCTGCCCGGTGGCGTCGACCAGCGGGGCGCCGGCCTTGTCGGGGGTCAGATAGCCGTGGGCGTGACGGCCGGGGATCCCGGTGCCGGGATGGACGTAGAAGGTGTCGTGCAGTTTCAGCGGGTCGAAGATCCGCTTCCGGTACGCGGTGCCGACCGGCAGGCCGGTGAGCTTCTCGATCAGCAGCCCGGCGACGACGAAGTTGGTGTTGGAGTAGGAGTAGGCGCCGCCGGGCGCGGTGGTGCGCGGGTGCCGCAGCGACAGGGCCACCAGTTGGCGGTAGGTGAAGACCTTGGTGCGGACCGCCTCGAAGCCCCCGACCGAGTCGGCGAACATGTCGTTCGTGTAGTCGTACAGGCCGCTGCGGTGGCTCAGCACCTGGCGCACCGTGATCCGGGTGTCGGGCAGCAGACCGGGCAGATGACGGTCGACCGGGTCGTCCAGCTTCAGCCGGCCCTCGTCGACCAGTTGCAGCAGGACCACGGCGGAGAAGGTCTTGGTGATGCTGCCGACCCGGAAGCGGTCGGTGTCGGCCAGGAGCCGTTCGGTGGTCCGGTCGGCCACCCCGACGGCCGACCACCGGACCGTGCCGTGGTCGTCGATCCGGGCCATGGCGCCCGGCGCGCCCTGCTGCTGTGCCGTGTTCAGGACCCCGCGCAGCCCTGTGAGATCGGGTTCGGGCAGCAGGGGCCGGGTGGTCGTGGCCGGCTCCGCGGCGGGGCTCGCCGCCCGGGGTGTCGCGTGTGCGGGTGCCGCCAGGAGCGACAGCAGGGCCGCCGTCGCCAGTGCCGTACCTCTTCGGGCCGTCGTCGTGACCATGTGGTTCCTCGTCCGTCGTCGGTCGATGGGGATGGGGTTCCACGGGCGGACGTCAATGCGAGATGTGTCACACCCGTGCGAGGGCAACCTTCTCGCGTCTCGTCATATCTCCACGGTCGACGCACAGTTGGTCGCTCACCGATCACTGAGCGGGCGGATTTGCAAAGTAATGCCATGAAAAGCAGTTAAAAAGACGAATTGCTCTTTACATGGACATGACTGATCTATAAGGGTTCCACTCTGGGGCTCTCCCGGCCCCCATGGCGCTCGACCCGCCATGCGTCAGGGCGGTCGGTGTTCCCGGCCGTCTGTGAACTAAGGAACCCTCAGCAGTGCGCAGACCCCATATACGCAGCCTGGCGGTGGCCGTCGCGGTGACGACGACCGCCACCGGACTGGCGGGCACGGCCCTCGCGGCCCCGGCCGCGGGGACGGGCGTGGGCACCGCCTCGACCTCGCCCGCGTCCGTGGTGGGGGCGGCCGTGGCCGTCGCCTTCGCCCACGCCTCGGCGACCGGCCTCACGCCCGGCGACCAACTGCACGCCCAGGACGTGATGATCGACCCGGAGGGCGGGCGCCACGTCCGGTTCGTCCGCACGCACGGGGGGATGCCGGTCCTCGGCGGCGACCTGGTCGTCCACCTCACCCGGAACCTGGCGTACGCGGGTGTCACCCGCGCCGTCGACCACACCGTGAAGCCCGCCGTCGCCAAGGCCAAGGTCACCGCGGGGCAGGCCGAGCAGAAGGCCGCCGCCGTCGCCAAGGGCGACGCGGGCAGCGCCCGGCTCGTGGTCGACGCCCGCGACGGATCCGCGGCCCTCGCCTACCAGGTGCGGGTGAGCGACAGCGACACCACCGAGAGCGGCGGCTCCCGGACCGTCGTCATCGACGCCGTCACCGGCTCGGTGCGCAGCAACGCCCCCGACCAGGACGAGTTCCTGTCGCCCCGGCTGCTGGCCACCCTGCGCCGGCGCGGCGAGACGATCTCCCCGGCCGTCGGCGGCGCCCCGCAGTCCGCCTCCTCGATCGTGGGCTCCTCGATCGCCGGCTCCTCGGCCGCCGCGGTGTCGTCCGCCGCCGTGACCACCGGGCGTTACCCGGCGACCGCCTTCGGCACCGGCTCCTCGCTCTTCGTCGGCAAGGTCCCGCTGGTCACCACCCGGACCGCCGCCACCACGTACGTGCTGAAGGACCCCTCCCGCTGGGGCACCGAGACGCGCGACGCCAAGGGCCTGGAGCTCGAGGTCTTCACGCAGGGCAAGCAGTTCACCACCACGAACGACCAGTGGGGCAACGGCGCCGTCTCCAGCCGCACCACCGCCGCGGTCGACGCCCAGTACGGCGTCACCAAGACCCTGGACTTCTACAAGAAGACCTTCGGCCGCAAGGGCATCGAGAACAACAGCAAGGGCGCCCGCGCCATGGTCCACTTCGGCAACAAGGTGGGCAACGCGTTCTGGGACCCGTACTGCGACTGCATGCTGTACGGGGACGGCGACGGGACCTTCTTCAAGAAGCCGCTCGTCGTCCTGGACGTCACCGGCCACGAGCTCACCCACGGCGTCGTCGACGCGACCGCCGCTCTGGAGCCCACCCGGTACGACAACCTGGGCAACCAGTACGGCGAGCCCGGCTCGCTCAACGAGTCGCTCGCCGACGTCTTCGGCTCCAACGTCGAGTTCAGCGCGAACAACCCGAACAACCCGCCGAACTACCTCATCGGCGAGAAGCTGGGCCTGTCCCAGAAGTTCCTGCGCCGCCTGGACAAGCCCTCGCTCGACACGCTGGAACGCACGATCGACTACTGGTCGCCGGCGGTGTACGACACCGAGGTCCACGCCGGCTCCGGTGTCTCCTCGCACGCGTACTACCTGCTCGCCGAGGGCAGCGGCAAGAAGACGATCGGCGGTGTCGCCTACGACTCGCCGACCTACGACGGTCTGCCGGTGACCGGTATCGGCCGCACCAAGGCCACGGCGATCTACTACCGGGCACTGACGCGCTACATGGTCTCCACGACCGACTTCCACGACGCGCGCGTCGCGACGCTGAAGGCGGCGAAGGACCTCTACGGGGCGGACAGCACGGAGTACCGGACGGTGGACCGGTCCTGGGCCGCCGTCAACGTCACCGCCGCCAACACCCCGGCCGCGCGCAACTGACGCGAGGCCGGACCGGGTGTCCCGGGTGTCCCGCCCCGGCGGGACACCCGGACTCGGGCGGGGCACCCCGGGCGATCAGCCGGACGCGCTCGCCTGCCGGGGGATCAGCCCCTCCCGGTAGGCGATCGCCACCGCCTCCGTGCGGCTGACGGCGCCCAGCTTGGCCAGGATGTTGGAGACATGGACGCTGGCCGTCTTGCCGGTGATGAAGAGCTCCTCGCCGATCAGCCGGTTGCTGCGGCCGAGCGCGAGCAGCCGCAGCACGTCCTGCTCACGGGCGGTCAGCGGCGAGAGGCGGTCGCCGGACGGCCGGGTGTCCGACAGCCGTCCGCGCCGGACCAGGTCGTCCACCTGCTCCCGCAGCGGCGCGGCACCGAGCAGGTCGGCGCTCTCGCGCACCGCGCGCGCCTGCGCGGCGGCCTCCTCCCGGCGGTCGGTGACGAGCAGCGCCTCGGCGAACCGCAGCCGGCAGCGGGCCTGCTCGTACACGTCGCCGTAGTCGAACGCGGCCACCGTCTTCTCCCAGACCGCCGGATCCGGACCGGACACGGCCCGGGTCCACTCCGCCTCCGCGCGGGTCAGCCACGCCTGCCCCTCCGGGCCCTGCGGCGCACCGGTCTTGCCCAGCGCGGCCGTCTCCCGGGCCAGTTCGACCAGTTGCGTCGCGGTGTCCGTCCAGCCGCCCAGCTCGGCCTCAGGGCCCGGCTGACCCGGCTGGCCCGTACGCCCCGTGCGGCGCAGCTCGGCGGCCCGGTCGGCGACCGCGGACAGCGCGAGGGCCACCAGCCGGACCGCGGCATCCGGCAGCCGCCCCCCTTCGGACAGCGCCGAGACCGTGGTGCGGGCCCGCTCCACGGCCTCCTGCGGGTCCCCGCGCAGTCCGGCGTCGTCCGTCAGCACGATGCCCGCGACGAGCGTGGCGAGCCAGTCGAAGGGCCGGCGAAGCAGCTCCCGGGCCCGGTCGGGGGCCGTCCGGTCGCCGCGCGCGACACCGACGTACCACGCGGGCCCCAGCGCGAACCCGCCCGACGGGGGCAGCGCCTCGGCGGCGGCCCCCGCCGCGACCAGGCCCGCGTCCCACTGCCCCAGGGTGTACATCGCCAGCAGCTGGAGATAGCGCATCTCCAGCGGATACGGTGCGGCCTGGAGCCCCGCGCGGCGGGCCCGGTCCAGCCCCTCGGCCAGCCAGGGCAGACACTCCTGGAGCTCGCCCGACTCGAAGCAGCCGATGGCCAGATGGAACAGCGCCCGCATCTCGACCGTCATGTTGCCCGAACGGCGCGCCAGTTCGCGGGCCTCCTTCAGCCGCTCACGGCCCTGCGGGGTGCGCCGGGTGCCGCCCTCCAGCCCCGTCAGCGAGATCAGCAGGTCGGCCTGCGCGTCCGTCACCCGCAACTCCCGTGCCACCGGCAGCGCCTGACGGGCGACGCGCAACGCGGTGGTGTCGTCGCCGAGCTGACGTGCCGCCAGGACGTGCGTGGCCGCCGCCCACACCCAGGTCGGCGACGGAGGATCGGCAGGTATGAGCGCGAGCGCCTCCCCGCTGTGCGCGAAGGCCGCGCCGTGGTCGACGCCCAGCAGGTTCCCGGCGAGGGTGTAGCGGACCCGGGCGGCGAGTTCGGAGTCAGCGTCCTGCCCGACACCGGCCAGCGCGGCCCGGGTGAGCGCGACCGCGCGATGGCTCTCGCCCGCGTGCGCCGCCGCCACCGAGGCGCGCAGCGTGAGCGTGATCCGGTCCGTCCCCTCGCCCGTGGGCCGCGCCGCCGCGTCCACCGCCGGCCAGAGGTCCAGGGCCGTCTCCAGGTGCCGCAGCTCCTCCGCGGGCGCCCCGACCCGCTGGGCGTGCCCGGCGGCCTCCAGCGACGCGGCGAGCGCCTCGGCCAGGTCATGGCTCTCGCGGTAGTGATGGGCGCGCTCCGCGGCCGTCTCGGCCGGGTGTCCCCGGCCGGCCAGCAGCCGCGCGAACGCCCCGTGCAGCCGTGCCCGTTCACCCGGCAGGAGATCGGCGTAGACCGCCTCGCGGGCCAGCGCGTGCCGGAAGGCGTACGTGTTGCGGCTGTCGGTCACCAGGAGCTGATGCCCCACGGCCTCGCGCAGCGCCGACTCCAGCTCGTCCTCCGGCAGCCCCACCGCCCGGCTCAGCAGGTCGTGTTCGACCCGGCGTCCGGCGACGGCGGCCGTCCGCAGCATCAGCTGGGCGGTCTCCGACAACTGCTCGACCCGGATGAGCAGGAGGTCGGCCAGACCGCTGGGCACCCCGCCCACCCGCGCGCCGGTGGCGGCGAGCAGCTCCTCCGCGTAGAAGGCGTTGCCCTCGGCCCGTTCCACGATGCCGCGGACCGTCGCGTCCGGCAGCGGACGGTCCTGCCGGGCCCGCACCAGTCGTGCGACCTCGCCGTCGGTCAGCGGTTGCAGCTCCAGGCGCTCGACGGCGGGCAGCCGCACCAGTTCGGCCAGCAGGGGACGCAGCGGGTGGCGGCGGTGCAGGTCGTCGGCGCGGTACGAGCCGAACACGGTGAGCCGGTGGGCGGGCGCACCGCCCACGGGGCGGGCCAGGACACCGCGGCTGAGCAGGAAGCGCAGCAGGTCCCGGGAGGACTGGTCGGCCCAGTGCAGATCCTCCAGGACGAGCAGCAGGGGCGCCGTCCCGGCCAGGTCGGCCAGCAGCGCCGCGACCGCCTCGAACAGCCGCAGCCGCCCGCCCGCGTCCCCGGCGGCGTCCGGCCCCGCGCCGAGCAGCCGGTCCACCGCGTGGTGCGCGGCCAGGACCGGCGCGAACCGTTCGTCGGCGGCTACCGCCGCCAGGAT
>NZ_JBEOWS010000240.1:0-15182 GCF_040296125.1 Streptomyces sp. NPDC002265
GGCCGGATGGGGGTGGGAACCGGCCGGGGCGCGCTACCCCGTTTCCTGGATGTGGCTCGGATCGGCTGTGACTCGGGGCGGCTGCGGTTGGGTCAGTTGAAGGCGGCGAACGCCTTCGAGAACGCGGAGTCGCCCTGGGCGATCGAGCTGCACGTGGCGTCCGCGACGTTCTTCGCGCCGCCCGCGCACTGCTTGTCACGGGTGGCGGACCACATGGACAGCCCGCCCAGGCCCTTGGACTTGGCGAAGGCGACCAGCTGGGCGGCGTCGTCGACCTTGAAGATCTCGCTGGCGACGTCGTTGACGCCGATCATCGGGGTGACGGCGACCGCCTTCCAGGCCGCGCTGTCGGAGAGGCTCAGCACGCTCTTGATCTGGGCCTGGGTGGCGGTGGCGGCCTGCTCGGCGTACGTGCCCATGTCGCCGCTGTACGCCGGTCCGTAGTCCATCGCCATGATGTTGACGGTGGAGATGGCCACGCCGTTCCGCTTGGCGTCGGCGAGCAGGTTCACACCGTCCTGGGTGAGGCCCTCCGGCATGACGGGGAGCGTGAAGGAGACGTCCAGGCCCGGGTGCTGCTTCTGGAGCTTGGCTATCGCCTGCGCCCGGCGCGTGTTCGCCGTGGTGTTGGGCAGCGCACCGCCCTCGACGTCGAAGTCGACCTTGGTGAGCTTGAAGGTGTCCACGGCCTTGCCGTACGCCGCCGCCAGCGCGTCCGCCGAGGAGCAGGTGGTGGCCAGTTCGGAACCGGACGCGCCGCCGAAGGAGACCCGGACGTCGCCGCCCTTGGCGCGCAGCGCGCCGATCTGCGACGCGACGCCGTCGTTCGCCAGGTCCGACACACCGCCGAACTTCGGGTTGCAGCCCCCGCCGTCGGTGACGAAGGCGAGGTTGTAGTTCTTCACGCCGGTCGCCGTGACGTTCGCCAGCAGGTCGTAGGCCGGGTAGAGCGAGGTGTCGACGTACGGGGCGAAGCCGGCCGTGGTGCCGGTGCCCGTGCCGGTGCTCTGCGAGGGGGACGCCGTGGGGGTCTGGGTGGCGGTCTGCGTGGGCGTCGGCGTGGCGGTCCTGGTGGGGCTCGCGGTCGGGGTCGCGGACGCGGTGGGCGTCGCTGTCTGCGTCGGGCGGCCGCTCGGCTCCGGAGTCGCGCCGGTGTCGACGGAGCAGCTCGCGCCGTCGATCAGACAGCCGGTCGGGTCGCCGCTGCCGCTGGCCACGAAGCCGACGGTGGCCGACTCGCCGGCGGCCAGTCCGTCCGTGTCCCACTTCGGCGGCTTGACGGTGACGTGCTGGCCGCTGACGGTCGACTCCCCGTCCCACAGGGAGCTGAGCTTGGTGCCCGCGGGCAGGTCGAACTCCAGGGTCCAGGACTTCTCCTGCTGCCCGCTGTTGTTCGTGACGACGTACTGAGCGGTGTAACCCGTCGACCAGGTGCTGGTCTTGGTGTAGGCGGCGCCGATGCCGGCCGCGTTCGCGACGCCGCTGAGGACGATGGCGCCGCCACCGATCACGGCCGCGGCGACCGCTCCGCCGATCGCCTTGTTCCTGCCACTGATTCTGCGCCGGTGCGTGCTCATCGCGTGCCTGCCTTCACTCACTGCTCACGGGGGGCGTCCCAGACCTGGGCCGTGGCAGCACGCTAGCGATCCGGAATCGGGCAAACCGCTTTATCCGGGGGGCTGTTGGAGATCTTAGGGTGCGCTTAAGGAAGGCATCGGAGACGGTTAAAGGTAGGGGTGGGCGGGCCGGATTCAGCGGACCTTCAGGCCTCGTCTGCGCCGCCGGACCCGCCCGCGGTGCCCGCCGCGCTCGGGCACGCGCCCGTCCAGCTGGATCCAGATCCGCACCTCCGTGCCGCCGAGCACCGAGGAGCCGATCCGTACGTCGCCGCCCGTCGACTCCGCGAGCCGCCGCACGATGTCCAGGCCGAGCCCGGTCGAGCCGTCGTTGCCCGATCCCCGCCCGCGGGCCATCGCCGCCTCGGGGTCCGGGATGCCGGGCCCCGCGTCCGAGACCAGCACGATCACCGCGTCCTCGCCGTTGTGCACGTCGACCGCGAAGGCCGTGCCCTCGGGGGTGTGGCGGAAGATGTTGCCGAGCAGCGCGTCCAGCGCCGCCGCCAGGTCCGCACGGGCCACGGGTATGCGCACCGGGTGGTCGGCCACGGCCACCCGCACCTTGCGGCCCTCGTCCTCCGCCAGCGCCGACCAGAACTTCATCCGCTCACGCACCACCTCGCCCGCGTCGCATCCCGCGCCGAGGCCCGCCGCCACGGTCTGCGGCTTGGCCTCGCGGGCCGTGCGGATGATGGTGTCGACCTCGCGCTCCAGCTGCGCGACGGCCGCCCGGGTCTGCTCGGCGGCCGGTCCCTCGCCGAGCGAGGCCGTGTTGAGCCGCAGCACGGTCAGCGGGGTGCGCAGCCGGTGGGACAGGTCGGCGGCCAGCTCCCGCTCGTTGGCGAGCAGTTGGACGACCTGGTCGGCCATGGAGTTGAACGCGACCGCCGCCAGCCGCAGTTCGGTCGGCCCCTCCTCCGGCACCCGGGCGCCGAGCCGGCCCTCGCCGAGTTCGTGCGCGCCGTCGGCGAGCCGCTCGGCGGGCTGCACCATCCGCACGCCCAGCCGGTCGGCGACCGCGACCGAGCCGACGACCAGGGCGGCGCCGACCCCGGCGAGCACCGCCCAGGCCGTGCCGACGCCGTTGCTGACCTCGGACTCGGGGACGTACACCTCGACCACGGCCATCGCTCCGGAGCTCAGCGCGACCGGCTGGAGCAGGGTGGAGCCGCCGCGCACCTCGGTGGTGGAGACCCGGCCCAGCCTGCGCACCATCGCGATGTCCCCGTCGGCGGCGCGCTGCCGGCCGAGTTCGACGGCCGTCTGGCCGTCGACCGCGGGTATGTGCACGGCCATTCCGGCGTCGGAGCCCGCGGAGGCGATGACGCGCTCCAGCTCGTCGCGGTCGGTGGTGATGGACAGCGCCGGGACGATCGCCGCGGCCTCCCGCTCCGCGTTGGAGAACGCGCGGTCGCGGGCCATCTCCTTGATGACCAGCCCCAGCGGCACGGCGAAGGCGATCACGACCATCGTGGTGACCGCCAGGCACACCCTGACCAGCGCCCACCTCATCGGACCGGCTCCACGGGCGGTTCCAGCTTGACGCCGACGCCCCGCAGCGTGTGCAGATAGCGGGGTCGCGCCGCCGTCTCGCCCAGCTTCCGCCGCAGCCAGGAGAGATGGACGTCTATGGTCTGGTCGTCGCCGTACGACTGCTGCCAGACCTCGGCGAGCAGTTCCCTGCGAGGTACGACGACTCCCGGCCGGCCGGCCAGGAAGGCGAGCAGGTCGAACTCACGGCGGGTCAGGTCGAGCCGGGCTCCGTCCAGTTCGGCCTGGCGGCGCAGCGGGTCGACGGTCAGGCCGCCGACCCGGATGACGGTGGACGGCGGGGTGTCCGCGGCGACGGCACGGGACCGGCGCAGCACCGCGGCCATCCGCGCCGAGAGGTGCTCGACCGAGAACGGCTTGGTGAGGTAGTCGTCCGCCCCGGCGTTCAACAGCCGTACGATCTCCGCCTCGTCGTCCCGGGCGGTGGCGATGATCACGGGGACGTCGGTGATGCCGCGCAGCATCTTCAAGGCCTCCGACCCGTCGAGATCGGGCAGACCGAGGTCCAGGATGACCACGTCGAAACGGAAATGAGCGACCTCGCGCAGCGCTTCCAGCGCGGTGCCGACACTGCGCACCACATGGGCCGCTTCGGTGAGATGCCGGATGAGCGCCGAGCGGACGAACTGATCGTCCTCGACCACGAGCACACTTGCCATGCGCCGCACCGTACGCCATCCGGGCGATACCGATCGGCGCCTGTGGATAACTTCGACCGCGTGCGGCCGGTGGGACGGGTGAGGCAGTATGGCCCGCGATGCGCAGAGGACTTGTACACGTACTGGCCTGGCTGCTCGCCACGGGCGCGGCGGTCACGCTGTCGTGGTGGGGCGTCCACACGGTGATGACGGGCACGGCCTACGACCCGCCGCGCGCCCTGCCCATCGCCGCGGCCGACCCGACCATGCAGCGGTCGAGGCCGCTGGCCTCGTCGACCCACCGGGCGGCCGCTTCGCGGACCCCGTCGGCCGAGCCCACCGGATCGGCCGCACCAACCGCTCCGACGGCCACCCCGTCGCCCTCGAAGTCCGCGCCGGCGACGGCGGAGCCGAGCACCGGCCAGTCCGCCGCCACGGCCGACAGCCGGATCAAGAGCTACGACACCAAGGGCGGCCGCTCGGTCTTCGACATCGCCGACACCTACGCGACGCTGGTGTCGGCGACCCCGGCCGCCGGCTGGTCGATGCAGGTGTTCAAGACGGAGACCTGGATCCGGGTGGAGTTCAGCGCGGGCACGGACCGGGTGTCGGTGTTCTGCACCTGGCACGACGGACCGCCCCAGGTGCAGGTCGTCACGTACTGAACCGGACGGTCCCGCGCCCGGTCCCCGGGCTCGTCGCCGGTCCGGGCGTCAGCGGAAGACCGAGGGCGGCGGGGCGGGGGACGCGACCGCCACCGCGTCCGTGACCGCCACGGCGCCGCCGGCGAAGTCGGTGAGCGCGCGGCCGTGTTCGACCCGGCCCGGGTGCGGATCCGAGGCCGCCCGGCGGGTCAGTTCGGCGACGGGCAGCGGCAGGTCGGAGGCGACCAGCACCGCGTTGCCGAACCGTTTGCCGCGCAGCACCGTCGGATCGGCGACCAGGGCGAGTTCGCCGAAGCGGGCGGCGGCCGTGGCGATCTGGCCGCGCAGATGCGCCAGCGGCGGCCCGTCGGCCAGGTTGGCGGCGTAGAGCCCGCCGGGCCTGAGCGCCCTGCGCACCTCGTCGAGGAACTCGGTCGAGGTCAGGTGGGCGGGGGTGCGGGCGCCGCTGAACACATCGGCGATGACGAGGTCGGCCCAGCCGTCCGGCACCTTGGCGAGCCCTTCCCGGGCATCTGCGGAGCGCACCCGTATCCGCGCGTTGGCCGCCAACGGGAGCTCGCGGCGCACCAGTTGCACGAGGGCCGCGTCCCGCTCGACGACCTGCTGGGTGGAGCGGGGGCGGGTGGCGGCGACATACCGGGCGAGCGTGAGGGCGCCGCCGCCGAGGTGCACGGCGTGCACGGGCCGGGCGGGCGGGGCGACCAGGTCGATGACGTGGCCGAGGCGGCGCTGGTACTCGAAGGAGAGGTACCCGGGGTCGTCCAGGTCGACGTGCGACTGCGGGGCGCCGTCGATCAACAGGGTCCAGGCCCGCGCCCGGTCCCGGTCGCGTATCAGCTCGGCGAGCCCGCCGTCGACGGGCTCGACGACGGCGTCGTCGGCGTCCGGCCGCCGCCGGAGGTTCCTGGACTTTCCCATGGGGTCATTCTCGCAAGCGCCCGGCCCCCGTGCCGCTCAGCGGCGACCGACGGCCCGCCCGACGCCCCTGCCGGCCCGTCCGGTGGCGCTGCCGGCCCGGCCGGCGGCGACCGTGCCCGCGCAAGCGGCGACCACGCCCGGCCCACTCGGCGGCGGCCGCGTCCGCTCGGCGGCGACCATGTCCGTTCGACGGCGACCGCGCCTGCTCAGCGGCGGCCGGGCCCGTTCGGCGACGGCCGCGCTCGCTCAGCGGCGGCTGTCTGCCGCCTCGATGAGCCGGGCCGCCTCGCCCAGGGCCCGCCGCAGCACCGCCGGGTCGGTGGCGAGGTCCGCCTCGCCCGGTGGCAGCAGCCAGTCCGAGCCCTCGACCGGCGGCTCGGGGTCGAGCCGCAGCCCCCGTCCGTCGGTCTGCGTACAGACGCTGCCGGGGACGTCCCACGCGGCCGCGGTGCCGGGCGGCACGAGGAAGCCGAGCGTGTCGCACCCGTCGTCGTGCAGCACGGGCCCCACCGCGTCCACGTCCGCCCGGCGCAGGATGTCGACCGCCTCCAGCCCCTGGCGGGCCGGCACCGTGACGAGGTCGCACCCGTCGGCCCCGTCGGGCGGCCCGCCGCACTCCGGGGGCGGAACCTGCTCCGCCGTCACCGCGGCCGGCGTCACCACCGCGGCCGCCGACACCACCGCGGTCACCGCCGTCACCGCGGCCGCCGACGCGATCGGCGTCACCGTCGTACAAGGACCGACGCTTTGGCTCGTCCCCATCCCGGCCTCCACCACAGAACCTTCTTGCAGTTCGGGCGGTTCAACGCGGCACGGCGTCAAGGGCAACGGCGGAATTCAGCCGCAAAGGATGGCAGTTCATGGCGGATCGGGGATGAGATATCCGGTTTGTAGCCAAACACTGCGTGGCGGGCCGACCACAGCAGGTACCTTCTTGCCCGCCGGAAACAGGGTGGCACACGGACAACTCACCCCTAATCCGGCATGGTTCGACGGTTCGCACGAGAGGACCCGGCCATGACGTCGTCAATGGTGACCTCGCCCCAGCCCAACCGGCCCGCGCGGCCCAATCTCGCCTTCCGGCGGATACGCGGACACCGTTCACCGGGCGAGTTCGCCGCGCTGGTGCGGCGGGCCGCTCGTGAGATCGGCGAGCAGGTCAGCTGTGACGCCCGCTACATCGGCCGGGTGGAGGCGGGCGAGATCCGCTGCCCCAACTACGCGTACGAACGGGTGTTCCTGCACATGTTCCCCGGCCGCACGCTCACCGACCTCGGCTTCGTTCCCCGGTCGGCCGTCCGCGGACGGTCGGCGCGGGCGGACGGGGAGGCGCCCCCGGCTCACTTCATGAGCCCGGCGTACACCACCGGTGAGACGCACGAGGCGTACGAGCCGTACGAAACGCAGGACCCGCAGGACCCGTACGAAACGCTCCACGACCACGAGGAGAGCGACGTGCTGCGTCGCGCATTCATGACCCGCGGGGGCGCCACCGTGGCGGCCGCCTCACTGGCCCCCCTGGGGCTCCCGCACGACGCAGTGGCGGCGGACCGTCCGTCCCGGCGTCCCGGCGTCCGCGAGGCGAGCGCCCTGGAAGAGGCGGTCCGCCGCATCCGGCTGCTCGACGACCGGCACGGCGCCGACGGTCTCTACCGGCGCGCGGCGGCCCCGCTGCGCACCGCGTACGCGCTGCTGGACGCCGGCGCGACCCGGCAGGCGACCGTCGACCGGCTCCACTCGGGCGCCGGTGAACTGGCCATCTCCGTGGGCTGGCTGGCCCACGACTCGGGCAGATACGACGACGCCCGCTCGCACTACGCGGAGGCACTCGCCACCGCCCGGGTGACCGACGACCCGGCGCTGGAGGCGCACGCCTTCTGCAACACGGCCTTCCTCGCCCGCGACTCGGGCCGCCCCCGGGAGGCGGTACGGGCCGCACAGGCCGCCCAGCGGGTGGCCCGCCCGCTGGGCTCGGCCCGGCTGATGTCGCTGCTCGCGCTACGTGAGGCGGGCGGCTGGGCGGGACTGGCCGACCGCACCGGCTGCGAGCAGGCCCTGGTGCGGGCCCAGGCCCTCTACGAGCGGGGCTCCTGCGACGCCGACCCCGAATGGATGAGTTTCTACGGGGAGGCGGAGCTGGAGGGCCTGGAGGCCCAGTGCTGGTCCACGCTGGGCGACTGGGAGCGGGCGGCCCGGCACGCCCGGCAGGCGGCCCGGCTCCAGGACCCGCACTTCACCCGGAACATCGCCCTGTACACGGCCGAACTCGCCGACGACCTCGCCCGCGGCGGCCGCCCAGACGAGGCGGCCACGGCCGGGATGCGGGTGCTGGACCTGCTGGACGAGGTGCAGTCCTCGCGCATCCAGACGATGCTGGCGGGGACCGCGCGGGTGCTGCTGCCGCACCGGCGGGCCTCGGGGGTCTCGGCCTTCCTGGAACGCCACGCCGGCCGCCCGCGCACACCGTGAGCACCCCGCACGCCGTGGGCGTCCCGCACCGCGCTCAGGCGGCCGCCAGGTGCCCCAGGTCGTTCCAGCTCTCGATAGCGGGTTCCCCGTACGCCCAGCCGAGCGCGGACAGCGACGTCGGGTTCAGCCGGATCCGTGCGGCGAACGCGATCGGCAGTCCCAGCCAGCGGGCGCCGATCGACCGCAGGATGTGTCCGTGGGCGAAGACCAGCACGTCCCGGTCCTCCTCCCGCGCCCAGGAGACCACCTCGTCCGCGCGCGCGGTCACCTGCGCCAGGCTCTCGCCCTGCGGCACACCGTCGCGCCAGATCAGCCAGCCCGGCCGCACGGCCTGGATCTCGGCCGGGGTCATGCCCTCGTACGCGCCGTAGTCCCACTCCATGAGCGTGTCCCAGGTGCGCGCGCGGTCGCCGAAGCCGGCGAGGTCGCAGGTCTCACGCGCGCGTACGAGCGGACTGGTGCGCACCTCGGCACCGGGCAGCCCGTCGAACGGTGCCCCGCGCAGCCGCTCGCCCAGCAGTTCGGCACCGCGCCGGCCCTCGTCGAGGAGGGGGATGTCTGTCCTGCCTGTGTGCTTGCCGGACAGCGACCACTGCGTCTGTCCGTGCCGGGCCAGCAGGATGCGCGGTGCCATGAGCGACCTTCCGGGAAGTCTTCGTTCCGATCTCCTCCATCATCGCTCACCACCGGCGGGGGCAACCCGAGGGGCGACCGCTGCGTCTTTGAGAGCCGGGGGCCCGGAGCCAGGTGCGCGTGAACGCCGTAAAGTGTCACGGCCGCGCCACCGGGCGCATCAGGGACCACGGAGGGGAAGGGCGAATCGGATGCCGCAGACGGAGGCACCTCGCATCGAGGCGGCCCCTCGGACCCGGCTGCGCTGGTGGACCGAGCTGCCGCTGATCCTGCTGGTGTACGGGTGTTACTCCGCGGGCCGGCTCCTGGCCAGGGGTGACATATCCGGCGCGATCGACCACGGCACGGCGATCCTGCGCATCGAGAAGTTCCTGCGCATCAACGCCGAGCACCCGCTCAACCGGCTGTTCACGCGTGAGGCCTGGCTCGGCGTGCCGGCCGACTTCTGGTACGCGTCGCTGCACTACATGATCACGCCCGCGCTCCTGGTCTGGCTGTTCCGCTCCCGTACCGCGCTCTACCGGTCGGCCCGCACCTGGCTGATGACCTCGACCTTCATAGGTCTGATCGGCTTCACCCTGCTGCCCACCTGCCCGCCCCGGCTGCTGTCGCCGGAGTACGGCTTCGTGGACACGATGGCCCAGTACAGCTCGTACGGCTGGTGGGGCGGCGAGGCGAGCGCGCCGCGCGGCATGGGCGGCATGACCAACCAGTACGCCGCGATGCCGAGCCTGCACGTGGGCTGGGCGCTGTGGTGCGGGGTCATGCTCTGGCGCCACGGCGGCACCCGTACGGCGAAGGCGGCCGGGATCATCTACCCGCTGTTCACCACGATCGTGGTGATGGGCACCGCCAACCACTACTTCCTCGACGCGGTCGCGGGCGCGGCCGTGATGGGCGTCGGACTGCTGCTGACCCCGCTGATGATGCGGGTCGCGGACCGGATCCGCACGGCCCTGGCGACCCGGTGGGGGACGCGGGTACCGGCTGCCCCGGCGGTCTCTGCCGGCACGGGCACCCCGATTGTCAGTGCCGGGTGCCAGACTTCCCCGGGTGAGCGATTTCCACGGCAGCGCGACGCGCGGCTCGGGTCCGGAGCCGAGCCCGGTGCCTCCCCCACGGACGCCGGCGAGGGCACTCCGGCAGCGGCTCGCTGAGCTGCGCGGACCGGACGTAGCGGCCAAGGCGCTGGACGCGCGCGCCCTCGCGGCGCTCGCCGCCAACCCCGGATGCAGACGGCGCGCGCTCCTGGACGGCGCCGGTGTGGACAAGACGGCGCTGGCGGGCGCGCTCGGCTCGCCGTCGGTCTTCGGCCAGTCGCAGTTCGCCTTCACCCGGGGCAACGCCTTCGAGGCCCGGGTCAAGGCGGACGGCGGCGCGGAACTGCTGCGGCTGGTGCACGAGCGACTGGACCGGACCACCCCGCCGCCGGAGCCGGGCCGGGTCCACGCCCCCGACCTGGCCGCGGTCGGCCCCGAGGGCCGCACCGCGCGGACGGCGCTGGCGCTGCGTGAGGCCACCGGGACGCCGGGCGTCTGGACGCTGCTCGACCATCCGATGCTCGCGCTCGACGTGGCGGGCTCCCCTGCCTTCCTCGAACCGGACGCGGTGGTGGTGCACCCGGACGGCAGCTGGACGGTCGTGGAGATCAAGTCCTTCCCGATGCTGGACGGCTCGGCGGACCCGGCGAAGGTCGGTGCGGCCGCCCGGCAGGCCGCGGTGTACGTGCTGGCGCTGGAGGCGGTGGCCGCCCGGCTGGAGACGGTCCCGCGGGTGCGCGACCGGATCCTGCTGGTGTGCCCCAAGGACTTCTCCAACCTGCCCACCGCCTCGGCCGTCGACGTGCGCAAACAGCGCGCGGTCACCAGTCGGCAGCTGGCCCGGCTCACCCGCCTCCAGGACATCGCCGACGCCGTCCCCGAGGGCGCCTGCTTCTCCCCCGAGCTGCCCCCCGAGGAACTCACGGCCGCCGTCGAGTCGGTTCCCGCGGCGTACGCCCCCGAGTGCCTGGCCGCCTGCGAGCTGGCCTTCCACTGCCGTGACCGCTCCCGCGCGGACGGCGCGGTGACCTCGCTGGGCCGCTCGGTACGGGCCGACCTGGGCGCTCTGGCGACGGTCGAGGACGTCCTCGCGGCGGCCCGCGGCGAGGCCGGCGACCCGGCCGACCCGGCGGTGGCGGCACTGCGCCGGGCCCACCGGCTGCGTGCCGAGGCGCTCGGTGCGGCCTTCGGACCGACGCCCGGCGAGGCGTCCGGCCTGACACTCGACCAGGCGTCCGGTCAGTCACTCGGCCGGACGTCCGATCACGTACTCGCTACGGTGGTCGGCCAGGCATCCGGTCAGGAGGCGGCTCCTTGTCGCTGATCGCCACTCTCGCCCGGCTGGAGGCCGTCGCCACCGGACGTGCCCAGCCCGCCGCGACCGTGCGGCACCGGCATCTGTCCGAGCGGCCGCTGGTCCTCGTGCCGCTGGTCACCGCGGGCGAGGCCGGTGCCCCGCTCGGCGCGCTGGTCGGCACCGACCGGGACGCGCCGACCCTGCTCGTCGTGCCGCAGCCGCGCGACCGCGACCTGCGGTTCGCGTTCCTGGCCGAGCTGGCCGACGTGGTCCTTCCCTACGTCGACGGGTACGCGGACGCGGTCGAGGCCGCCGAGCGCAACGAGACCGACCCGGAGACCGGCAAGCGGGTCAAGGTCGAGGTCGAGCTGTGCGCGGACGCGCCCCAGCTGATCGTGCCGAGCCGGGCCGGCCTGGACTTCGTACGGCTGCTGGGGCGCTCCATGCGCTTTCGCCGCACCGCCGAACAGGATCCGGAGGCCCCGCATCCGGCGCCGCCGCGGGTGCCGCTGCTGGGGCGCTGGCTGACCCACTTCGGGGAGCGCTCCCGGGTGCCCGGCTCCGCGCTGCTGCTGGCCCTGACCGAGGTGCTGGGCCGGCACTGGGCGACCGGCCAGTCCAGCCTGGAGGACCAGCACCTGGGCGCGCTGCTGGCCTGGATCGACCCGCCGGAGGGCGTCCCGGGCGCGGAGGCCGCGCTGCGCGCCGAACTCGCCCGTGACGCGGACGGGCAGCTGCTGTGCCCGCCTGCGGGCCCGGCGACCGACCCGGCGTTCGACAACAGGCTGCTCGCGCCCGCGATCGAGCGCTACGACCGCGCACGCACCGCCCTCGCCACCGCCGAGGACGGGCTGGAGGCGGACGACCGGCTCGGTGAGCTGACCGCCGCCGAGCAGGCGGTCCGCGCCCTGGTCGCCGACGCCACCCGGCCCACCTGGGACAAGGTGTGGGACGGCCTGGAGCTGCTGCGCACGCTGCCGGAGGGGGCGCACGTCGAGGAGCGGTGGACGCGCGACCGCTGGTCGTTCACCGCCCATCGCGACCGGGTGCTGGCCGGGGAGCCCCCGCAGCCGCGCCGCGACGACGCGGTCACCGCGGCCGGCAAGCTCGCCGCCCGTGAGCGCGAACAGGCCCGTCTCGAGGCCCAGGAGGCACTGGACGACCCGCTGGTGATGGCGGGCCGGAGGCTGGCCGGGGAGGCGTTCGCGGGTGAGGTCACGGATGTGGTCATGGCGTACAGCGAGGGCAAGCGGCCCAGCCCGCGGCCGCTGGTCACCTTGTGCACCGACGACCGCCCGTACCTGGGCGACCGGGTCAAGGTGCACCGCTCGCTGGGCGGGAAGCCGCAGACGGCCGAGTTCGTCGGGTACGAGGGCGAGGGGCTGCTCGTGCTGCGGATCCTCGACCGGATGGGCCGCGGCAAGGAGCCCGAGGCCGGATCCGTGCCGGAGAAGGGCGACCTGATCTGCTTCACCCTGTTCGAGCACGACCAGCGCGGCGGCGCGAAGCTGCCCGACCCGGAGCACACGCCGTGGACGCACGGCGGGCCCCCCGGCGAGGCCGCCGCCCTGCCGGAGGCCCCCGACCCCGTCACCGAGGAGGACGTCCTGTGATCACCGAGGCCGCCTTCGACCCCGGTGCCGCGGCCGCGCGGGCCACCGAGGCGATCCTGCGCGACACGGTGCAGGGCACCCATCGCGGGGTCGTCGTCGACTCCCCGCCGGGCGCCGGCAAGTCCACGCTCGTGGTCCGCGCCGCGCTGGAGCTCGCCGACGCCGGCCGTCCCCTGATGGTCGTCGCGCAGACCAACGCCCAGGTCGACGACCTGGTCTCCCGGCTCGCCGAGAAGAGCCCCGACCTGCCGGTCGGCCGGCTGCACAGCAGCGACGCCGACCCGTACGACAAGGCGCTGGACGCGTGGCCGCAGGTCCGCAAGTCGGCGAAGGCGGCCGACCTCGCCGGGCTGCCGGTGGTCGTCTCCACCGCGGCCAAGTGGGCCCACGTCAAGGTCGACGAGCCGTGGCGGCACGCGATCGTCGACGAGGCCTACCAGATGCGCTCGGACGCGCTGCTCGCCGTGGCCGGGCTGTTCGAGCGGGCGCTGTTCGTGGGCGACCCCGGGCAGCTGGACCCGTTCGCGCTCGTGGGCAGCGAGCAGTGGGCGGGCCTGTCGTACGACCCCTCGGCCTCCGCGGTGACGACCCTGCTGGCCCACAACCCCGAGCTGCCGCAGCACCGGCTGCCGGTGTCCTGGCGGCTGCCGGCCTCGGCGGCGCCCCTGGTCTCGGACGCCTTCTACCCGTTCACCCCGTTCCGCAGCGGCACGGACCACGGCGACCGGCGGCTGTCCTTCACCGTCCCGTCGGACGGCTCGGGCCCGGACCGGGTGATCGACGAGGCCGCGCTGTCGGGCTGGGGCCTGCTCGAACTGCCCGCGCGGCACACCCCGCGCACCGATCCGGAGGCGGTGCGCGCGGTGGCCACGGTGGTCCGCCGCCTGCTGGACCGGGGCGGCGAGGCGGCCTCGGAGCGCTCCTCCGCGGCCGCTCCCCTCACCGCCGACCGGATCGCCGTCGGAACGGCACACCGGGACCAGGCGGCGGCGGTGCGGGCCGCGCTGGCCGAACTGGGGGTAGCGGACGTCACCGTGGACACGGCGAACCGGCTCCAGGGCCGGGAGTTCGACGTGACGGTGGTGCTCCACCCGCTCTCGGGCCGCCCCGACGCCACCGCCTTCCACCTGGAGACGGGCCGGCTGTGCGTCCTGGCCTCCCGCCACCGCCACGCCTGCATCGTGGTGTGCCGGGCCGGGGTGAGCGACCTCCTGGACGACTATCCGTCGACGGAACCGGTCCAGCTGGGAACCCTGGTGAAGTTTCCCGACGGCTGGGAGGCGAACCATGCGGTCCTGGCCCGCCTGGCCGAACACCGCATCACCTGGCGCCCCTGACCACCCCGCCCAGCCACCCGGCAGACAACCAGCACCGACACCCCGCCCGCCGGGACGCCCATGGGCCGGCGCACCGGGGCACGGCGGAGGCGCGGGAACAACGCGGGGGCCGTGGGGCTTGAGAGTTCGGGGTGCGGCGCCTTCGGGCGGTGTCGCCCGTCCCGGCATGCCCTTGCGCCTCCGGGAGAGAATGGAGGGTGGACCACCCGAAGGGCGGTGCCACCGGCAACCGTACGAGGAGGAGAAGACATGGCGGAGCCCACGCCGCGTCGCAACGAACCGCGGCTACGCCCCGCGCCCCTGCTCTTCGAGCCCGCGGAGGTGGTGGCCGACCCGGAGCACTTCTTCGACCTGGAGTCGATCGACGATCCGGCGGCGCTGCTGGGCCGTGCGACGGAGCTGGCGCTCGCGTTCAGCGCGGCCGCCGACCGGGCCGTGGAGTTCCAGGCCCTCGCCGCCGCCCAGCTGGCCGATCCACGCCGGTTCGACCGGCTCACGGCGGCGGACATCGCCGAGCGGGCCGAGTGGACCGAGGACTACGCGAAGAAGATGGTCGAGTTCGGCCGGGACCTGATGCGCGGCGGCGTCGAGGGCCGGGAGCACGTCGACCCGGTCTGACCGGCGGCCGTACCCGCGGGCACCCCCACGGCATATGCCAGGCAGGCAAGATACTCGTCCTCACCCCCTCTTGTCCCGGTTTCCCCCAACCCTCGGAAGCCGTCCGCTCACAGCCGGTAGATATGCGGCATGAGCAGCACACGGGAAGAGCCGCCCTCGGGCCGCGACCGCTGCGACGTCTCGGGGGTCACCGCGGACGGCGCCGACTGGCTGGCCTCCGCCGGGACGTATCCGCGCAGCACGCTCGCGTTCTGGCGCGAGCGTCCCCACGCCCCGGTCGTGCTGCCCTGCGGGGCGGTCTTCGACATCGTCAGCGCTCCCGCGATCTTCGGGCGCCGGATGCTGGACCGGCTCTGGGACGAGGGGCCGGGCTCCGGACCGGTGGCCGTCTTCCGCGGGCGGATGCTGCTGTTCGCGGTGCCCGGCACGGCCCAGCGGCTGCCCTCCCTGCTGGAGTGGGAGGAGTGGGGGACCCGCGGCCGCCGGGACGGCCGTACGCAGTCCGTTCCGCCGCTGCTGTGCCACGGCGGCGGCGACGCGGTGACCGTACCGCCCCTCACCCCCACGACGTCCGCTCCGGCCGCCCCGGGGGCGAGCCGGGCCGTCACCCGCTGGCTGGTCGCCCCGGACACCCGCCACCCCTGGCTGCCGGGCCCCGAGATCCTGTTCTGGGCGGCGGTACGGGCGGCTCGCGCGGCCGTACGGATTTCGATTTTTCCTCCCGCCGACCAGGATGCTAATGTCTACGACGTCAGCAGGCGCCGCTAGCTCAGTTGGTTAGAGCAGC
>NZ_JBEOWS010000241.1:0-15146 GCF_040296125.1 Streptomyces sp. NPDC002265
AAATCGCAAAACCGGCGCCAAGGTCGACGTATGGGACAACGGACCGGCGTCCACGGCAGTGCGTGCCTGCGGTGCCTGCGCCCGTGGTGCCTGCGCCTGCGGCGCCCGTGCCTGTGCTCGCAGCCGTGCCCGTGCCCGCGGCGCCCGCGGGGGCCCCAGCAGCCGAGGCCCCTGCGGCTCCTGCGGGGGCGGCGCCTGCGCCTGCGCCTGCGGCGCCCGTGCCCGTGCCCGCGGCGCCCGCGGGAGCTCCAGCGCCCGAGGCCCCTGCGGCTCCCGCAGTTCCCGCGGCCTTGATGCCGTCGCTGGGCCCGCCTCCGGTGGTGCTGCCTCCGGCCGTCGTACCTGCTCCGGCTGCACTGCGCCGGGCCGCCGCGCCCCCGGCCGTCGTACCCCCGGCGCCGCGCCTGGCCCCGCTTCCGGCCGCCGTGGCCACCGTGCCCCCGGCCGTGCTGCCCGCGGTCGCCGTGCCCCCGGCCGCCGCCGTCGTGGCCGCCGTGCCCCCGGCCGCCGCGGGTACGGGCAGGCGGCCCGCTGTGGCGAGTTCCGTTCCGTCCGGGCCGTACAGCACCGTCCAGCCGTTCACCCGCTGGGCCAGCCGGCGCAGTACCGAGGGCACCGGGTCCGGCCGGGACGCGGCCGCCGCGAGGCTCTGCTGGGCCTCCGTGGTCCGGCGCAGCTCGGCCAGCCGGGACTGGGCCATGAGCTGCCAGACCGCGCGGGCCACGCCCGAGAACGTGGTCTGCGGGGGCACCTCCAGCAGCGGCAGCGCATGCGCCTCGCAGGCCGCCACCAGCGCCCGCGGCACCGTGTCGTGCACCGGCGCCAGCCCGAAACCGAGGGCCGCGCCGCCCGCCGCCACGATCCGCGAGACGTAGTCGTCGAAGTACTCCTCCCACCCCTCGGCCCCGCCCGTGTCGGCGGGACCCCCGTCCGGGGCCGCCGCCTGCGGGACGTGCACCCCGGCCGACAGCAGCAGCTCGCCGCCCAGCAGGTACGGGTAGGGGTCCGCCATCTCGGAGGTGTGCACCCAGTGGATCACCAGGTCCGGGTCGGACGGCCCCGCGATCTGCCGCAGGGCCAGGTCCTCCCGGGCCAGCAGTGCCGACAGCATGACGGGCGGCGTGGGCGGGACCGCAGGTGCGGGGGTGTCCGGCATGGTGTGCGTTTCCTCCTTCCGGGACGGTTCAAGTGGAGGAAACGTACACTTCGCCGTCGCTTTCCGGCCACCTAGTGTCAGTCCCGACCGGCAGCCGCGGGTACCGGCGTATGTCCCCGCGCAGCGCAGCCGGCCGTCCCCCGTACCTGCACGACACGCCACCGAGCGAAGCGCGAAGGAGGGCCCCGCATGGCCGTCGACTACACAGTGATCGTCGTCTATCTGGCCGGCATGCTGGCAATGGGCTGGTGGGGCATGCGCCGCGCCAAGTCCAAGAGCGACTTCCTCGTGGCGGGCCGCCGTCTCGGCCCTGCCATGTACTCCGGCACCATGGCCGCCATCGTGCTCGGCGGCGCGTCCACCATCGGCGGGGTCGGGCTGGGCTACCAGTACGGACTCTCCGGCGCCTGGATGGTCTTCACCATCGGCCTCGGACTCCTGGCCCTGTCCGTCTTCTTCTCCGCCCGTATCGCCCGCCTGAAGGTCTACACCGTCTCCGAGATGCTGGACCTGCGCTACGGCGGCCGGGCGGGCGTCATCTCGGGCCTGGTCATGTGGGCGTACACCCTCATGCTCGCCGTCACCTCGACCATCGCCTACGCCACGATCTTCGACGTCCTGTTCGACATGAACCGGACCCTCGCGATCGTCCTCGGCGGCTCGATCGTCGTCGCGTACTCGACGCTGGGCGGCATGTGGTCGATCACGCTCACCGACATGGTGCAGTTCGTGGTGAAGACGATCGGCGTGCTGCTCCTGCTGCTGCCCATCGCGGTGATCAGGGCCGGCGGCTTCAGCGAGATGAAGGCGAAGCTGCCCACCACCTACTTCGACCCGCTGGGCATCGGCGGCGAGACCATCTTCACCTACGTGCTGATCTACACCTTCGGCATGCTGATCGGCCAGGACATCTGGCAGCGCGTCTTCACCGCCCGCAACGACCGCACGGCGAAGTGGGGCGGCACCGTCGCCGGCACCTACTGCCTGGCGTACGCCCTCGCCGGCGCCGTCATCGGCACGGCCGCCAAGGTCCTCTACCCGAAGCTGGCCAGCCCGGACGACGCCTTCGCGACCATCGTCAAGCACGAACTGCCCATCGGTGTCCGGGGCCTGGTGCTGGCCGCCGCGCTCGCCGCCGTGATGTCGACCTCCTCCGGCGCCCTCATCGCCTGCGCCACCGTCGCCAACAACGACATCTGGTCGCGGCTGCGCGGCGGTCTCGGCCGGGCGGCCGCGGACGACGGGGACGCGCACGACGAGGTCAAGGGCAACCGCGTGTTCATCCTGATCATGGGGGTCGTCGTCATCGGCACCGCCATCGCCCTGAACAACGTGGTCGAGGCGCTGACCGTGGCGTACAACCTGCTCGTCGGCGGACTGCTGGTGCCCATCCTCGGCGGACTGCTGTGGAAGCGCGGCACCGTGCAGGGCGCCCTGGCCTCGGTCGTGGTCGGCGGCCTCGCCGTGATCGGCCTGATGGCGACCTACGGCATCCTCGCCAACG
This sequence comes from Streptomyces sp. NPDC002265, assembly GCF_040296125.1. Taxonomy (NCBI): domain Bacteria; kingdom Bacillati; phylum Actinomycetota; class Actinomycetes; order Kitasatosporales; family Streptomycetaceae; genus Streptomyces; species Streptomyces sp. NPDC002265. The sequence goes on from NZ_JBEOWS010000241.1 coordinate 2,661, forward strand.
AGCCCGTCTACTACGGCCTGCTGGCCTCGCTGGCCGCCTACCTGGTCGTCTCCCTGGCCACCCCGGCGACCGACGCGACCGTGCTCGCCGCCTGGCGCGAGCGACTGGCCGGCCGGACCGCCGAAGCCACGCCCGAGCCGGTCGCGGTCTCCCAGTAAAGTCGGGAACAAGCAGCCCATACGCGGCGGCGCGTAGGAAAGAAGGCAGTTGAATGAGCAGTGAGACGCCCCGCGGGCCCGTCGATTCCTCCCGCATACCGCGGTACGCCGGCCCCGCGACCTTCGCCCGGCTGCCCCGCCTGGACGAGGTCGGCACCGCCGATGTCGCCGTCGTGGGTGTGCCGTTCGACGCGGGCGTCTCCTACCGGCCCGGCGCCCGTTTCGGCGGCAACGCCATCCGCGAGGCGAGCAGGCTCCTGCGCCCCTACAACCCGGCGCAGGACGCCTCTCCCTTCGCGCTCGCCCAGGTGGCGGACGCCGGTGACATCGCCGTCAACCCCTTCGACATCAACGAGGCCGTGGACACCGTCGAGGCGGCCGCCGACGGCCTGCTCGCCACCGGTGCCCGGCTGATGACCCTCGGCGGCGACCACACCATCGCGCTGCCGCTGCTGCGCTCCGTGGCCAAGAAGCACGGCCCGGTCGCGCTGCTCCACTTCGATGCCCACCTGGACACCTGGGACACCTACTTCGGTGCCGAGTACACCCACGGCACCCCGTTCCGGCGGGCCGTCGAGGAGGGCATCCTCGACACCGAGGCGCTCTCCCATGTCGGCATCCGCGGCCCGCTGTACGGGAAGAAGGACCTCACCGACGACGAGAAGCTCGGCTTCGGCATCGTCACCTCCGCGGACGTCTACCGGCGCGGCGCCGACGAGGTCGCCGACCAGCTCCGGCAGCGCATCGGCGACCGTCCGCTGTACATCTCCATCGACATCGACTGCCTCGACCCGGCGCACGCCCCCGGTACCGGCACCCCCGAGGCCGGCGGCATGACCTCCCGCGAGCTGCTGGAGATCCTGCGCGGCCTGGCCTCCTGCCACCTCGTCTCGGCGGACGTCGTCGAGGTGGCGCCCGCCTACGACCACGCCGAGATCACCTCGGTGGCCGCGTCCCACACCGCCTACGAACTGACCACGATCATGTCCCGCCAGATTGCCGAGGCCCGAGCGAAGTGACCCACGACCACGACCTCGATCTCCGTCCGACGCCCGCCCAGACGGAGGCGGCGCTCAACCCGCCCCCCGGCCGCATCGGCGGAGACCTGGTCGTGGAGACGCTGGCCGGGCTCGGCGCGACCACCGTCTTCGGTCTGCCCGGCCAGCACGCCCTCGGCATGTTCGACGCGCTGCGCCGCTCGAACCTGCGCTACATCGGCCTGCGGGTGGAGAACAACGCCGGGTTCGCGGCGGACGCGTACGGCCGGATCACCGGTGAGGCGGCTCCCCTGCTGCTGTCCACCGGCCCCGGCGCGCTGACCTCGCTCGCCGCGCTCCAGGAGGCGGCCTCGGCCTCCGCTCCGGTCCTCGCGATCAGCAGCCAGATCCCCACCGCGGGGCTCGGCGGCGGCCGCCACGGCTATCTGCACGAACTGCCCGACCAGGCGGCCTCGTTCCGGGGTGTCGTCAAGTCCGTGCACACGGTCCGCGCCGCCTCGCAGATCCCGTCGGCGATCGCGGCGGCCTGGAAGTCCGCGCTGAGCGCCCCGCACGGTCCGGTGTGGGTGGAGATCCCGCAGGACGTGCTGCTGGCCGAGACCTCCCTGCCGGTGGTCACCGCCGTCGACGCGGCGCCCGAGGAACTGCTTCCGCGGCCCGAACTGACCGCCGTGGCGGCCGATCTGCTCGCCCGCGCACAGCGTCCCGCGATCATCGCGGGCGGTGGAGTGGTCCGGGCGGACGCCTCCGGAAAGCTGAGGCAGCTGGCCGAGAGGCTGAACGCGCCCGTGGTCACCACCTTCGGCGGCAAGGGCGCCTTCCCCTGGAACCACCCGCTGTCCCTCCAGTCCTGGCTGGAGGACCGGCACACCACGGACCTCCTGGAGGACGCGGACGTCCTGCTGGTGGTGGGCTCGGGGCTGGGTGAACTCTCCTCCAACTACCACACGTTCGCGCCCCGCGGCCGGGTGATCCAGATCGAGGCGGACCTCGGCAAGCTGGAGTCCAACCATCCCGCGCTCGGCATCCACGCGGACGCCCGCATGGCGTTGCAGGCGCTGCTGGAGACGGTGCCGGAGCGGGCGGACGCGAGCGCCCGGGAGCGGGTGAGCACCCTGCTGGCCAAGGTCGCCGAGCGCATCGACGCCCAGGAACTCGCCCTGGAGCAGCAGGTGCTGGGCTCGGTCCGCCGGGCCCTGCCGGACGACTCCCCGTCCTTCTGGGACATGACGATCCTCGCCTACTGGGCCTGGTCGGCCTTCGACGCGAAGGCGCCCAACGCCATGCACTCCGCGCAGGGCGCGGGCGGCCTCGGCTACGGCTTCCCGGCGGCGCTCGGCGCGGCCGCCGCCGATCCGTCCCGCCCGGTCCTCGCGGTCTCGGGCGACGGCGGCGCCCTGTACTCGATCGCCGAGCTGGCCACCGCCCGCCAGTACGGCCTGAACGTCACCTGGCTGATCGTCGACGACGGCGGCTACGGCATCCTGCGCGAGTACATGACCGACACCTTCGGGCAGGCCACGGCGACCGAGCTGAGCCGCCCGGACTACGTGGCGCTGGCCGAGTCGTTCGGCGTCCCGGGCATCCGTACCAGCCCCGAGGCGCTGGAGGCGGACCTGACGAAGGCGCTGGCGGCACCGGGACCGTCGGTGGTCGTCCTCCCGGCCCTGCTGCGGATGTTCGCGCCGACGCACCTCGGCTGAGGCGGCGTACAGCGGGTGGTGCCGCTGGTGGCGTCAGTGGCGCCACATGGTGCCACCTGAGGCGCCAAACAGGATTGGAGCTCCCGGTGGTGTCGCGCCGACACCTCTCGATGTCGGCACGTTTTAGCAGGTCAGGGCAAGTGGGTGCACTCAGGTGCACCCACTTTTCTGTTGCGGGGTTGCTGGTGGCGCCATAGTGGTGCCATGATGGCGTCATGGACCTCACGCCGTATGTCGACTCCCTCCGCCGTGAACTCGCGGTGGCCGCCGAGGCCGGCGGCGACGAAGCTCGCGAGCTCGCCGAGCGGCTCACCGCCCCCCTGGAGTCGGCGACCCGCCTGACCATGCTCAACGTGCTCTCCGCCGCGATGGACGAGATCACCCGCGATCTCGCCCCCGGCTCGGTCGACGTACGGCTGCGCGGACTGGACCCCGACTTCGTGGTGACACCCCCGCCGCGCGACGAGCCGTACGACGACAGGAGCGGGCCCGCCGAGCCGCTCGCCGCACCGGCCCCGGCACCCGCCGACGCCGACGAGGGCGGCACCGCCCGGGTCAACCTGCGCCTGCCCGCGCATCTCAAGGCGCGCGCCGAGGAGGCCGCCGGCCGCGAGGGCCTGTCGGTCAACGCGTGGCTGGTCCGGGCCGTCTCGGCCGCGGTCGACGGCGGCACCGCGTCGCCCGCGGCCGGGAAGCCCCGTGCCACCACTGCCACCCGCACCGTCGGGCAGAGCTTCACGGGCTGGGTGCGCTAACCGCGCCCCGCCTGCCCCGCACCACCCACACCACGTCCCACCTGCAGGGACGCCACGAGGACTCAAGAGGACGGGACAGCCATGCCTTCTTTCGACGCCCCCTTCCACACCCCCGAACCGATCTCGGTCACCGCCCAGGTGGACGCCGGATCCATCCGCTTCATCGCCGGCGACCGGCTCGACACGCTCGTCGACGTCCAGCCGCGCGACCCCAAGAAGGACCGGGACGTACGGGCCGCCGAGCAGACCGAGGTGCGCTACGCGAACGGCCTGCTGACCGTCAGGACACCGAAGGGGCGCTGGGCCGTCGGACCCACCGGCGTCGCCGACGTGACGGTCGAACTGCCCACGGACTCGCGGGTGGAGGTGGCCGGCGCCTGGACCCACGTGTACGGCGAGGGCCGCCTCGGCGAGGTCCGGGTGAAGACCTCGGCGGGCGACGTCCGCCTCGAAGCCACCGGGCCGCTGCACCTGACCGCGTCCCACGGCAGCATCACCGTGGACCACGTGCGGGGCTCCGCCGAGATCACCACCAGCTCCGGCAGCCTGCGCGTCGGCACCGTCGAGGGCCAGGCCGTCCTGAAGAACTCGCACGGCGGCACGACGGTCGGCGAGGTCCGGGGCGATCTGCGGGTCAGCGGTGCCAACGGCGACATCCTCGTCGGGCGCGCCGAGGGCTCGGTCGCCGCCACCACCGCCCACGGCACCCTGCGCATCGAGGACGTCGCCCGCGGCACCGTCCAGCTGGAGACCTCCTACGGCGCCATCGACATCGGCATCCGCGAGGGCACGGCGGCCTGGATCGACGCCGGCTCGGGCTCCGGCCAGGTGCACAACGTGCTCACCGCGTCCGAGGGCCCGGCCGAGTCCGAGGACACGGTCGAGGTCAGGGCCCGTACCCGCTACGGCAACATCGACATCCGCCGCGCCCGGTCCTGACCCGCCCCCGGCCTCGTACCGCCGAGGCCGCCGCACCGCTCCGCTCCGCACGTCTTCACACGCCTTCGCACGCCTTCGCACGCCTTGGCACGTCCCCGAGGGGGAGGACCCCATGCCTTTTTCTGTCATGCCCATGCCTAGAAAACCCGTACCCGGACAGCCGGAAGGAGGGCAGCCGCCCGCCGCCGTGTCCGCCATCGGGCTGCGCAAGTCGTACGGCGACAAGACCGTCCTCGACGGCATCGATCTGCGGATCCAGGCCGGTACGGTGTTCGCGCTGCTCGGGCCGAACGGCGCCGGCAAGACCACCACCGTGCAGATCCTGTCCACGCTCGTGGCCGCCGACGGCGGACAGGCCCAGGTCGCGGGCCACGACGTCGCCGCGTCGCCGGACGGCGTGCGGGCCGCGATCGGCGTCACCGGGCAGTTCGCCGCGCTCGACGACCTGCTCACCGCCGAGGAGAACCTGCTCCTCATGGCCGACCTGCTGCGCCTCGGCAAGCGCGAGGGACGCAGACGGGCCGCGGCGCTGCTGGAGCGGTTCGGCATCGCGGACGTCGCGCACAAGCGCGCCGCCACCTTCTCCGGCGGGATGCGGCGCCGGCTCGATCTCGCCAGGACCCTGGTCGGCGACCCGGAGGTGATCTTCCTGGACGAGCCGACGACCGGTCTCGACCCGCGCAGCCGCCGCACCATGTGGGAGACGGTGCGCTCGCTGGTCGCGGGCGGCGTCACGGTCTTCCTCACCACGCAGTACCTGGAGGAGGCCGACCAGCTGGCGGACCGGATCGCGGTGCTCGACGGCGGCCGGATCGTCGCCGAGGGCACCGCCGCCGAGCTCAAGGCGCAGATCCCCGGCAGCCACGTACGCCTGCGGTTCACCGGCCCCGACGAGTACGAGCGCGCCGTCGCCGCCTTCCCCGGCGCGGTCCGCGACGACGAGGAGCTCGCCCTGCGCGTCGCGGGCGACGGCGGCCTCGACGCGCTGCGCGCCCTGCTCGACCGGCTCGACGCGGCCGGGGTCGCCGCCGCCGACCTCTCCGTGCACACCCCCGACCTCGACGACGTCTTCCTCGCCCTGACCGGCGACGGCGGCACGGGCACCGACCCCGGTACCGGCTCCGGCGTCGACCCCGACACCGACCCCGACTCCGCGCTCCCCGTGAAGGAGACCCGGCGATGAGCACCCTCACCTACGCCGTGCACGACTCGATGACGATGCTGCGGCGGAACCTGAAGCACGCGATCCGCTATCCGGCCGTGGGCTTCGGCGCCGCCATGACACCCATCCTGATGCTGCTGCTGTTCGTGTACGCCTTCGGCGACTCGATCGGCGCGGGGATGGGCGGCGGCCGGGACGCGTATCTGAACTATCTGACCCCCGGCGTCATCGTCATGGGCGTGGCCGCCGGTTCGATGTCCACCTCGATCGCGGTCTGCTCCGACATGACCGAGGGCATCATCAACCGCTTCCGCACCATGAACATCACGCGTTCGTCGTTCATGACGGGACACGTCGTCGGCAGCGTCATCCAGACGATGCTGAGCGCCGTACTGGTCGTCGGCGTCGCGCTCGCCGTCGGCTTCCGGTCCGGGGCCACCCCGCTGGAGTGGCTGGCCGCGGCCGGCCTCCTGGCGGCCATCGCCTTCGCGGTGACCTGGCTGTCCACGGCGCTCGGCCTGATCTCCAAGACAGTGGAGTCCGCGAGCAACAAGCCGCTGCTCGTCCAGTTCCTGCCGTTCCTCGGCTCCGCCTTCGTACCCGCCCGGTCCATGTCCCCGGGCCTGCGTTGGTTCGCCGAGTACCAGCCCTTCACGCCGATGACCGAGACTCTGCGCGGTCTGCTCTCCGGCTCGGCGATCGGCAACGCCGGCTGGATCTCGCTCGCCTGGTGCGTCGGCATCACCCTGGTCGGCTACCTCTGGTCGCGCTCGCTCTTCAACAGCAGCACCAGGCGCTGAACGGCCGGGAACGGTCGTTGATACGGTCCCGTCATGCCTGAAGCGCGCCGCACGTCCGGTCCCGTCACCGCCGACGACGTAACCACCGCCGTCCGACTGGCGGCAGATGTCCTGCGAGCGGCGGAGGCGTCCGACTGGGACGCCAAGGCCGGTTCGCTGGAGTGGAGTTGCTGGGAGACGGTCGAGCACCTCGCCGACGACCTGTTCGCCTACGCCGCCCAACTGGGCCCCGAGCGGCCGCCGTCGGACCGGGACGTCCCCTTCGTGTGGAGCGCCAGGAGGCCCGGCGGTCCGGCGAACGTCGTCTTCGCGGACCGCGCCGCGGGACCGGCCGGGCTGGTGCAGGTGCTGGAGGCGAGCGGGGCCCTGCTGGCGGCGATGGTGCGTACGACGGCGCCGACCGTCCGGGCGCACCACGTCTTCGGCGCCGCCGACGCCGAGGGCTTCGCCGCCATGGGGGTCGTCGAGACCCTGGTGCACCTGCACGACGTCGCCACCGGACTCGGTGTCGCGTGGACTCCGGACGCGGACCTCTGCGGCCGGGTCCTTGCCCGGCTCTTCCCGCACGCCCCGACCGGCATCGACGGGTGGGCCACCCTGCTGTGGGCCACCGGCCGGGGGGAGATCGAGGGGCACGCGCGGCTGACGCGGTGGCGCTGGTACGGCGCTCCCGCCGCCCCGGACGCCTGAGCCCCCGACGCCTGAGTCCCGGACGCCTGAGTCCCGGACGCCGACGAGCCGGCCGCCCCCGCCCGGGGCGACCGGCTCGACGCGCCGTGCGGCCGGACTACCAGATCGCCTCGACCCACTCCGGGTGGTCGATGAACGGGTTGCGGTTGTGCTGGTAGGTGTCGTAGATGACCTGGTTGCGCCGCTCCTCGAAGGCGCTCGGCGGGTCCGCCTCGTTCCAGGCCTTGAGCACCGAGAGCTTGCCCATGTACGGGTTGCTCCCGTTGTTCACCTTCTCGTTGGGCTCCAGGTCGGCGAAGCCGTCGCCACCGTCGTAGCGCACGGCCATGTAGAGGATCATGCGGGCCACGTCGCCCTTGTCGGCGGCGCGCGGCTCGAAGGAGTCGGAGTCGACCTTGCTGCCGCCGCCGTTGGTGACCGCGCTGCCGCCGTTGTCGAAGTCCAGGTTGCCGCGGATGCTGTTGACCTGGACGTCGGCGGCCCGCAGGTGGTGCAGGTCGGTGCCGGGACCGGTGACCTCGCCGAAGTCGCCGTGCGACTTGGCCCAGGTGTGCTCGCGGTTCCAGTCGCCGACGTCGCCGCCGTTGAGGGACTTGCTGCGCGAGACACCGCTGTACAGCAGGAGCACGTTGCTGGTGTTGTTCGGGTCCTGGTCGGTGACCTTGAGCGCGTCCCAGACCGCGGAGTAGGAGATCTTGCTCTGGCTGCTGATGATCGTGTGCAGCGCGGACTTCAGGCTGGTGCCGGTCTTTCCGACCGCGTTCTTGTAGTACGTCGAGTCGTACGCGGTCGTGGTCGCCGCGGCGGGGGACGCGGTGAGCGCGGGGGCGGTCAGTCCGACCAGGACGGCGGCGGTGGTGAGGGCCACCGACTTCCATCGGTGCAGGTGTGTCGCCAGCATGTGGGGTCCCATCTACGCGGGTTGATTGAAGGCGGCAACCGGGAGGATGGCATGGACATGTAGACGTGGCAATGAAGTTGACGTGTCTATCAAGTGGCGGGGACGGGCAAGTCGGGTTTTGTCTACGCGAGTTGATGGCCGTGGCCGGGGAATGGCCGAAACGGCCCCCGCGATCCGCCGGGATCCAGGGGCCGTTCGGTGCGGAGCGGGACGGTGTCAGCCGGCGTCCGACGGGTCCAGCCGGTAGAGCGTCGAGGACGACTGGCCGTTCTGCGCACCGGAGTCGGAGTCGGAAGCCGATCCGGATCCGGAGCCGGACTCCGCGTCCGACCCGGTGCTCGCCGTCTTGCTGTACTCGCTCTCCTTCACCGCGGTCGCGTGCTTCTGCACCCAGGCGGTGACGGCCGAACTGGCGCTGTTGCCGCCGCCCATGCCGCCGCCCATGCCCCCGCCGCCGATCTGGATGTAGTGCAGCTCGCCCTTCTTCACCAACTCCTCCAGCTTGGCGACCGTCATGCCGTTGTCGCTGCCGGTGAAGCCGAACATGGAGATGACGGGCTTGTGGGTGCTCAGGATCAGCTGCCCCGCGGACTGCGAATTGGACACCGCGAGCAGCCACTTGGCGCCGTCCTGGTGCTTCTCCAGGTAAGCGATCAGCTCACTGCTGGTGCCGCCGCCCATGTCGCCGCCCGGCCCGCCGCCGAAGCCGCCCCCGCCGCCGGGCCGCCCGCCCGAGCCGTTCGGGGCCGTACCGCCGGGAAACGTACCGTTCTCGCCATCGGGGAAGCCGCCGGGGAAGCCACCGGCCTGGTCGCCTTCGCCGCCGCCCGGGAATCCGCCGGTCCCGCCGCCCTCAGGGGCGCCGCCGGGCAGTTCACCGTTCGCCCCGCCGCCTTCCTGGTTGCCCTGCCCGGTCCCGCCGGGCAGTTCGCCGCCGCCGAAGCCGCCCCGGCCCCCACCACCGCCGAATCCGTTGCCGGTCGAGGGACCGGCGGTCGGGTTGGTGCCGCCCATGCCGCCGCCACCGGAGCTCGCCGGTACGGAGACCGCGTACGCCGTCGGACCCGCGAGGCCCGCCACGATCGCGGCGGCCACGGACGCGGCCAGCAGCCGGGCGCGCCGACCGGTGCGGAACAGGACCAGGCCCACCACCGCCAGCGCCGTGACCACCGCGACGAGGGGCCACAGCCAGCCGTTCCAGTCGGTGGCCCGGCGCAGCAGCACGACCGCCCAGACTCCGGTGACCGCGAGCCCGGCGGGCAGCACCCACGACCAGCGCGCGTCGCCGCCGCGCAGGGCACGCAGCAGCATGGCGCCGCCGCCCCCGCACAGCACCGCGATGCCGGGGGCGACCGCGGTCGTGTAGTACGGGTGCATGGTGCCCTCGGCCATGGCGAAGGTCAGATAGTGCAGCAGCGTCCAGCCGCCCCACAGCACCAGCGCGGCGCGGGTGAGGTCGGTGCGCGGGGCGCGCCCGCACAGCACCAGACCGCCAGCCAGCGCGATCGCCGCGAAGGGGATCAGCCAGGAGATCTGGCCGCCCAGGATGTCGTTGAACAGCCGGCCCAGGCCCGCGGTGCCGGAGAAGCCGCCGCCCCCGCCCCCGCCGCCTCCGCCGTTGCCTTCGCCGCCGAAGACACGGCCGAGGCCGTTGTAGCCCATGATCAGGTCCCAGGCGGTGCCGTCCGTGGAACCGCCGATGTACGGCCGGTCGTCGGCGGGCACGAGGGAGACGGCCGTAGCCCACCAGAAGCTGGAGACGGCCAGCACCACGCCCGCGAGCAGCAGGTTCACGATCCGCGTCACGAGCTTCGGCGTGGCCGCGCAGAGGTAGACCGCGAAGACGGCGGGCAGCGCGATGTAGCCCTGGAGCATCTTCGTGTTGAACGCGAGGCCGAAGCAGGCGGCCGAGCCGAGCAGCGGCAGCAGCCGGCCGTTCGTGGTGGCCCGCAGGGCGAGGGCCGCGCCCGCCACCATGAGGAACACCAGCAGGGTGTCGGGGTTGTTGTCCCGGTTGATGGCGACCGTGATCGGGGTCAGCGCGAGCACCAGGGCGGCGACGGCCGCGGCGCCGTGGCCCCACACCCGCTTCACCGAGGCGTGCAGGATCCAGATGGTCGCCAGCGCGACCAGGATCATCGGCAGCATCATCTGCCAGGTCCCGAAACCGAGGATCCGGCAGGACAGGCCCATCACCATCAGCGCGAGCGGCGGCTTGTCCACGGTCATGAAGTTGCCCGCGTCCAGCGAGCCGAAGAACCACGCCTTCCAGCTCTGGGTGCCGCTGAACACGGCGGAGCTGTAGAAGCTGTTCAGGCCCGAACCGGAGAGGTTCCAGGAGTAGAGCACGCCCGCCAGGAGCAGGATTGCGATCAGCGCGGGGAGCGACCAGCGCGGCGCCCGCTCCGGAGCCGCCGCGGGCACGGCCGGCGGCGGCGGTTCGGGGGTCGCGGTCGGGTGGGGGAGTGGATCGGTGGCAGAGGTCACCACTGCACCATGCAGACGCCCGATGGGTGCCGACTGTGGCGAGGCTGAGGGCAGCCTGTGGGTGTGCGGGCGAGGGGGCACCCGCTGCGGCCGGTTGCCGCGCGAAAGGCGTTGCGGAGCGTGCCCGGTGCCCGTGCCGGTGTGCCCGGCGGGAATTCAGATTTTGATGACGGTGGCGCGCCCGTCGCACAGCGCCATGATGTCCTCCGGATCGGAGGTCAGGACCGTCACCGGACCGGGGGCCGCGAGGGCGGTGGCGCTCACCATCGCGTCGATGGCGTACTTGTGGCCGTGCAGGCCGGTGTCCGAGAGGAGGGCGGCGGCGTGACGGGCGATGAGCTCGGTGACCGGTTCGACGACGAGGCGCGAGAGGGTCCATTCCAGGGCCGGCCGATTGATCCGTGGGTGGGTCACTTCCACGAGGGTGGCCGCGGAGGTGATCACCCGCAGGTCTTCGGCGCGGGCGAGGGCGAGCCAGCCGGTCACCGCCCGGTCGCGCAGAACGGCCCTGGCCAGCCCCTCGCTGTCGAGGACCAGGGTGCCGCCGGGGACGGCGGGGGAGGGGCTCACGCGGCGTCCGCCCCGCCTCGGGTCTGTTCCTGCCGGGCTCGGTGGAGCTGGTCTCGCAGGGCCTGGATCTCTTCGTCGGTGACGGGGCCGTGTTCGGCCTCCGCGACCGTGATCAGCTCGTTGAGATTGTCCCGCTCGATCTGGCGGGCGACGGCCGCGGCGACGTAGGCGGACAGCCCGGAGGGGCCGCTGCGGGCCTTGGCGGCCTCGGCGATGTCGCGCGGCATGGTGATCGAGTACTTGCCGGTGGGCTCGCTCATGCTACGTATCCTACTTCGGATCCTACCGCTGACGTCGGGCCTGCCGGGCTTGGACGCCGACCGGTCTCGGCAGGTCCGGTCCTGCGCGGCCGGTCACTGGACCAGTTCGATGTGCGAATGGCCCGGAGAGGCAGGACAGGCGTGGAGTTGCAGGCTGTAGGCGCCGGCGATGTCGAGGAGAGTGAAGTTCGCGGGCGGGGTGCCGATGAGGAGCGGGGTCGGGTTCGTCCGTTCCTCGTCGGGCATCCAGCTCTTGCTGCCGGAGTTCCATTCCGAGGACGCGATGGTGAGGAGCGGGGTCGTCTCGGTGCCGCATTCGGGGCAGGGGCGCGGCATGGGGTCGGTGAGGCCCCAGCGGGTCCAGCCGCCGGTCTTCCATCCGGGGGCGTGACACAGGTTGCGGAAGTAGAACTCCTGCGGGTCCAACGCGCCGGTGCCGTCCCACGCGAATCCGGCTGTCTCCCACAGGTTCACGTCGCCCAACTGCTGCTGCAGTTCCTTGCTCAGCTCCAGGGGGCCGGGGTATTCGGTGATCTGTTCCGGTGCGAGCAGGCACGGCTCCGGGAGGTACCAGTCGAACTGGATCACGGGCGGTTCGGGCGGGGCATCGAGGACCTCGGTGACGGAGGCGGAGGAACGCCAGAAGAGGGCGGTTCGGGGGTGTGCGAACTCCTCGTGGTCGCAAGGGCACCACAGGACCTGGAGAAGGTCGGCTCCGGGAGGCCTGACCGGGAGAGGGACGTCGCGGGCGTAGAGCTGTGCCACGGGAATCATGGGAATCGGGCCGTCGAACCACGGGTGGCCCCCACGGAGCTGCTGCTCGATCTCCCGCTCCTCGGAGGTGACCAAGGGTGCCTGGGGGTCGCGGAGCCGGCGCTCTGCCGCCGCCGCACGGGTGCGACGCAGGAGCCGGATCTCATCCGGGGAGTGCATCTCGTCCGACGCTTCACTGTCGTGCGGCTCTTCGCAGTGGGGCCACGGTTCGTCGGGGGGGCACACGAGCGGCCCGCCCCCCGGGGGGTCGTGGATGGTGGGGGTAGGGATAGGAAACCTCATAAAAAAA